>PUMR01000060.1 GCA_003551455.1 Mollicutes bacterium
ATGCCCGCCAACCGTCTCGTGAAATGAGATCGCTTGCACCGGGCATCGGACGGCGCACGCCCCGCAGCTATGGCAAAGCTGTGAACATTCCGCTCCCGTGACATTACAGTGGCTTGACACTGGCGACACCCCGCTCATCAAGGAATGCTCTCACCCTATCCATTATCCAATATGCGTGAGGGATTCGGCCCTCCTCCCAAGTCCGGTCAAAGGTGTCCCTATCAACGACCCCATAGAGCGCAAGCGGATGGAAGAGGTAGAGTCGTGCCTTACGTATGTGTTGCAGACACTTGCGCAGCCGTGTCGTTCCGATAATCGAGCGCAAATGGCAAACGTTGCAGGTTTTCCGCAACAAACACTTAACTGAGACTACGACCCCTCGATGACCCCCGGAAAGCGCCTTTCCACCGGGCCCAAGGGCAGACCGAGACTCGCGCTCTACGTACCTCTTCCACAGTTTCTTGCCAAAGCGCAAGTGCGCAGGAACACTGCAACAAACTTGCATTAGCGCCTTGTCAACGATGGGCAGATGCCACTTATGCCCCCAGTAATCGTAAATCCGCACGCTGTTGCATATAGCCTTGGCCGACCGCTCTTGCCACTCCCAAGCCTCGTAAATGTCGCAAGCTTTTCCAATGTCCATGTGCCCGGGACTCCCCCCAGCCAGTTGAGAAAGGCGCTGGGTAATTCGGCATAGAAAGACTCGCTCTGCTTTGGCCCATTTTTGCGCTTTCACAAGGGATATGGGCCACATGCCATAATATCGAGTGAATATGTCTCGCACAAGGCGTTTTTGTGAGAGTTGGCTTAGCCCTCGATACTCTGGTGGAATCCTCGACCCAGCGATAAAGCCTGTGTGGCCTGGAATAAGAACTGCGTCATCACCCAATATGCCTTTTTCAGTGAGTTGCCAAATCGCTGGGAACGAAGTGATGTACGGGTAGGCGGATAAGCCGTCAGATTGCTGCGCAAAGGTCACAAACTCTCTGCTGGTGTACCACTTGCGCCAAAGGGCATTTGTGTACGGCACAAATTCCCACCGCACCCCCAGCTGTTTCGCTAAAGCCCTGCTCCTCGCAGATTCGCGATTCCCCTTTCTACCGTAGCTAAATGCCACTACCTGATCCGCTCTTCCCCTCTGAACAAGCTTGATGGCCAGCAACCTAGAGTCATAGCCTGCGCTTAAAGGCAATGCCAGCACGTTGCCACTGGCATAGGCCAAGAGCCTGCTAATACTGTCTTCCACCGCAGCATCAAGTTTACCTAACAACTCTTCTTCTGCATAGCCCTCCTCCTTGTGGGTAAACACGTAGTAGAGCGTGGGATAAACGCGCCAGCTATTACCCTCGGGTCGGGCAACTACGTATTCACCGGCTTGCACTTGTCGTATTGGCTTAATAAGGGTTTCAGAACCTGTGACGTACCCTGTCAATAAGTACTCGCCGAGCCCCACGTGATTCAGATCGTATGCAAGGCCAGCTCTGTTCTCGATCCACCGGGCGTCATCTGCAACATAAAATGCCTTACCTGATACTGCATAGTAAAGAGGCACGCTTCTCATGTGGTCTACCGCGGCGCACACTTGCCCTTGCTCAACAGCAATCGCAGCATAGTGTCCCGTTAAGTCCCTGATTATATCCGGAAGCGACTTTTGCCTTTGCTTGCCTGACAAAATGTGTTCCTCAAGTTCCTTGGCGTGAAGGCACTTACCATTGACAAAGGCGTGACCTTTGCACCAGGCCCTTGATACGTCGTTCATCGCCTCGGCGGAGATACGGTAGGTAGTTCCGTCGATCCGTATCTCAGCTCTGGCTTTTTTCGGGCTGCACTGTATGGCCCTTGGACCCCTTCTTTAGTGCGGCATGCCTTACCTTAACATACTGTGCCAACACAGACACTTCGCGCAAAACCCCTTCATCCGATTCCTGACAAAAGTATGAAAGTACGAGGGCGGTGCCCAGGTAACTTGTAACACCTATAGCAAGCCCACAGATCAACCACGCCACATTGGCAATATTGTGCACGTCTGTCACTAGGCGTGACAGAACCCGCGACACACAAGCCCACATAACTCCGCTCGCAGCTATTGCGGGGAGAGCACGTTGTGTTAGAGTCGTTATGGTGACACCAGTTGCTCTCTTTAACCCGACGGTCAAGACAGCAAACATGCCAATGGCACTCGCCACTACGGCAAGCGCAACTCCCTCAAGGCCAGCCAGTACAGCACCTGGCACTATGGCGAGAGAGAGAACAATGGCCCTCACGGTCTGTTTTGCGAATTCGTACCTGGGTTTTCCAGCACCCAGAAACAACGGAGCCCCCGTGGCCGTTATCGTCTTAATCATCTGGGCAACCATCAGTATCTGGATGGGAGCAACAATACCGACCCAAGCATCGCCCAAAAGCATAGGGACCGCATACGGTGCAGCAGCGGACAACCCTACACATACAGGAAATGTTAACAAGGTGGTCATCGTCAGTGCGCGGAGATAGGCTTTTCTTAGCCGCTCAAAACTTTCCTGGATGCTGGCATAGCCTGGGAAGAGCACCCCGCTCAGAGCATATACTGTGTTCTGCAGCGTCGCAACACTGATCTGATATGCTACCGAGTACAATCCTAGCGCGCTCGCCCCCATAATCTTGCCCACGATAAGCCTGTCTATCTTAGCACCGACATACGTCACTATCGAGCTGCCCAAAAGCCATTTACCGAAGCCGAAAAGCTCACGGGCGTGGGCTGTGTTCCAGCGCAGCCGCGGGCGGTAGGGGTGCAGGGCGTAGGACAGTAGGAAACCAACGAACTGGCCTGCCATGCTCGCCCAGACGAGGGCCCAGACGTTCCGCAGCCGAAAGGCCAGCACGATGCCCACCGCCAGCGAGACGCCGGCCACCATGTTGTCGTAGAGGATCTGCTTGTGGAACTCCAGTTCTTTGCGGAAGTAGATGATGCCGATGTTGCGGCCGCCTTTCAGCACCTCGACCAGGCAGAGCACGCGCAAAAGCGGCACGGCGCGCGGCTC
>PUMR01000034.1 GCA_003551455.1 Mollicutes bacterium
CGTGCGGCTCTTGATCTCTTTGGCGATCTCGTAGCCGTAACGGTCCTTTTCGGTGACGAGTTTCAGGACCAGACTGTCCAGATGCCCGCGCAGGACATCGGAGCTTATCATCAAAGGGCTCACCCCGCGGTGGGATTCAATATTTTTCCTTGAAGTAGGCGGAGAGTTTCTCCAGCGACTCGATCAAGAGCCGGTTCTCTTCGAGTTTGAGATCCTCCAGGGCCGCATCGATCATCTCTTCGTGAAAATCGTCGTGGATTCTCAGCACGTCTTCCGCCTTGTCGGTGAGTCGGACGAAGACCTTGCGCCTGTCTTCGGGGTTCGAAAAGCGCTCACAATAGCCCTTCTTCACCAACCGGTTGATCGAGGAGGTCAAGGTGCCGACCGTGACGCGGAGGCGTCTGGCGATGTTGGACATCGTCGCCTCCTCGCTCTTTTGTACCGCTTCGAGCACATGCACCTCGTTCATGGACAGTTCGACGCCTCTTCTTCTGAGATGTTCCTGCTCGATAGAGAGGATGTGGTTGAACACTTCAACGAGCAATTCGTTGATGACCTGTTTCGCTGTGGACGTCATCTTGTTTCCTCCCTCTTCCTACATCATACCATTATAACGGATGTGCGGCGGAATTTCATTTCTTTTTGACAATCCAACCGACGGCGATGGTGCCCGGACCGGCATGCGCCCCGACGACGGGGGTCAAGGGATAGTCTTTCACCTCTTTGAGCTCCGGTCGGCGTTCCAGGAGTCCCTGACGCACTTCTTCCAAGACGTCATGGGCGTTCGCGTGGGCGATGAACACCTCGAGGTGCTTCTCTTTCCGCTCGGCGGCGAATTTGTCCAGCATGCGCTGCATGGCCTTTTTCCGCGTGCGGATCTTTTCGACGGGCTCGATGCGTCCATCCCGCGTCAGATGCAACATCGGCTTGATCTTCAAGAGCGATCCCACGAATCCTTGCGCCCCGGAGAGACGGCCGTTCTTGACGAGATACTTCAAAGTGTCCACGGAGACATAGATACCGTGATGCTCGCGGAGCCATACCAGCTCGTCGATGATCTCGGTGACCTTCTTGCCTTCTTTCGCCATCTTGGCGGCCCGCAGGGTCATATAGGCCTGCGGATAGGCGACGGAAAGCGAGTCGAAGACGTGGACGTTCACGCCGGAGATCATGGTCGAGGCGATTTTCGCCCCTTCATAGGTGCCCGAGAGTCCGCTCGAGATGGTGATGAAGATGATGTCGGTGAAGCCTTCCTCCTTCATCTTCTCGTAGTGTTCGAGGATGACGCCCGTGGCCGCCTGGGCCGTGGTCGGATGGAGTTCCGGCTTCTCGTTCAACATGTTGTAGAAGTCTTCGGCCTTGATGTCGACGAAATCCTCATACTCCTCGTCGCCGAAGATCAGGGTGGAGCGGATGACGCGGATGTCGTAGTCATGGTCGAGATAGTCGATGCCCGAGTTTCCACAGGCGATGATGCCGATCTTGCTCATAGTGGCCTCCCAATTTGTTTTGATAATCAAAGTTTATCAAGAAAACGGCGTCGTGTCAATGAATTCGGGCGAAATCAGGGGGTTTTTGACGATTCTTCCGTCATTTCCTCTTTTTGTTGTTTCCCGCAGTAGGGACACGTGTCGTCTTCGGGATAGAGCGGAGCCTCACAGTGCGTGCACGGCTTCATGCTTTCTTTCCTCTTCTTCTCTTCCTTTTGGATGCGGAGGATGCCGCCGGTAATCTCGGCGGCAAAGAACAAAGCCGAAAAGAGGATGATCCCGACCAGCAGGAACACCACGTTCAGACTCTCCGTGAAAAAGGAGAGGACGAGGAAGAGGACACCCGTGACGACCGCCAGCAGGAAGAGATAGGTCGAGAGCCGCGTCTTGAACATCAATAGAGCTCCAGAATGGTCTCGCCTTTGTTCATGGTGTAGCGACGGCGCTTGATGCGGCGGCTGCGGATGGCGTTGGGGTCGGCGACCATCTCGCGCAGGCTTTCGCCACCGCGGTATCCGTGGACGACACGGATGGCGGTGACCTCCTCGGAGGCGTCCCGGATCACTTGTTCGATGTGTTTTTGGGCTTCAACGACACTCATGCCGTGGATGTCGGCGACGATTTCCAAAGAATCACTCCTCGTCATTCCGGAAAGGACTCGGTTTTACAGGTTTCGGGATACGACCGTGCTTGTCCAGGTGTTCTTTGACGAGACCATCGAGGGTCTCTCTTCCCTCCTCCAAACGGGCGGTATCCACCCCGTAAGCGAAGGGGCAGCTCTTCAAGCAGATGCCGCAATCGGTGCCGTAAGCGATGAACATCCGGAAGCAGCGGTGTTCGTCGAAGACCGGACGGCCTCGCGAAAAGGGCTTGATGGCACCGGTGGGACAATTCATGAGACAAAGCGCGCAGCGCTTGCAGAATTCCTTGATGTCGACCGCCCGTTTCTTCCGCTCTTCGAGGGGGGCGTCGGTGAACACGGTACCGAGACGGATCGAGGGGCCCTGTTCGGGATGGACGAGGACATGCATCATCCCCCTTTGGCCGAGATGCGCCTTTTCCGCCAAGGGGACCAGCGGGGCGACGTAGTGGTGTTCCCCCGTGAAGAGGGCGCGATAGCCTCTCTTTTTCAGATACCGGACGATCCGCGCGCCGGTCTCCGCCACGCGGTAGTAAGCCTCTTTGGCCGCATAGAGGGCTTCGAACCGCGGCGCGTGCGCGAGCAGGTCGGTATCCATCCTGACAGTGAAAACGAGCACCCGCGGGAAGTCGGCGCGGATGGGCTCCCCGTGGCCGTAGCCGGGCCGGATGGCGGACACCCCGCCGTGATGGGTGTAGGTGTCCCCGTCTTCGAGCACGAGGGAGGCGACGTCGCTCGCCCCGCTCTTTTTCGCCACGGCGAAGATTTCCTCCGTCGTCACGTTTGCTCGCGTATCTTCGGGGTGGATCCGCATCGTTTCTTCATGCAGCCGCAAAGCCTTTTCATCGAAGTCCTCGATGCGAGGCAGGTGTTTTTGCTTGAAGCTCTCGCTCTCTTTGAGGTTCTGCACGAAGTCCGGTTCGCGGAGGGGATCGTCCTTCTTCCGCAGGGACTCTTTGTCGCGATAGTACTGACGGTAGCGGTCACTCCCCTTCTCGAGACGGATGCGGGCGAAGAGGGTGTCGCGTTCGTCAAAGCTTTTCGAGGTCGAGCGCACCGGAATAATCCCCTTTCGCGACCATTTTCACCAAGGTCAAGACATGCAAGCGCATCTTCTTGCGGCTCTCTTCGCTCATGCCGCCGACGTGGGGGCTCATGACGACACGGTCGAATTGCTCCAAAGGATATTGGGAAGGGGGTCCGTCCTCACCCTTTTTGGGATAGTGGAACCAGACATCGCTGGCGAAACCCGCAAGCGTACCGTCCCGCAAGGATTCATAGAGGGCCTCTTCATCGATGATGGGGCCCCTGCCGATGTTGACGAGCCATTTGCCCGCCATGCGGCCGAGGATGTCCTTGTCGAAGGCCCCCCGGGTGGATGCGTTCAAGGGGGCGCTTATGACGACGATATCGCTGGCGGCGACCAGCGCGGCGAGGTCGGTGACAGTCGCCGCGTCGCCATAGTCCTTGCCGCGGTCGATCACGAAGACCTCCACGCCGAAAGGGCGGACGAGGTCGTGGAAGGCCCGGCCGATCCGGCCGTAGCCGAAAAGGCCGACCCGTTTCCCATAGAGGGAGTTCCACCGCGTGCCGGTGAGGAAACTCCGTTTCGACCAGTTCCCCCGGGTGAGCTTGTTATGGTAGGAGACGATCCTTCCCAGAAGCGACAGCGTGAGCTGCAGAGCACGCTCCGCCACATAAGGCGAATGGACGGTGGTGTTGAAGAGCTTGAGTCCCTTCTTCTTCATGAGGTCGACGTCGATCCCTGTGTGCGAGGTGAAGGGGATGATCACCCCGCGGAGATCCTCGTGGTAGTCCGCTTCCGTGAACGTCCCCTGGATGAGCCACTGGGCGTCTTCAGGTCCTTCAGCGAGTTCGACGCCCCGGGGGAGGTTCTCTCGGAGGAACTCGCGGTACTCTTCGTAAGGCGAATGGACTTTCATGGCCTGACTCCTTTCTGCATCACGACGATGGCTTCACGATCGGTGTGGCGGATGCAAAGCCCCGCCTTTTCCGCCAACACGCCGAAGGCGGCGGAAGTGAAGAAGCCGATATGCGAGACATCCCGCCGGTACCACCATGCGAGGAAATCCTCGTCCGCGGGAGGACGCAACTTCGTCATGACGGCGAGGATACCGCCCGGCTCCAGGAGGGAGGCGAGCCGCTCGGTCTCCGCCAAGGGGGAGCGGAGATGCTCGAAGACCTCGGTGGCGGTGACCACCCCGTAGGTGTCTTGAAAGACGGTCTTGTCGGGATGATAGAAGGGGTCGTAGCGACGAACCGAAAAGCCCCTCCGGAGGAGGAGCTCATAGAGGACCGGGCCGGGACCGCAACCGAAATCCAGGGCTTTTCCCGTGGTTCGGTAGGGTCGGACCGCCCGGTCGAGAAAATCCTCCAGCATGCGGACATACCCTTCGTTCTCCATGGTGTTGTGGTGGGTGTCATAGACCGCCTTTTCAGCCTCTCTTCCGGGGTGGAAACGCGGTTGCTTGCGGGTGAACCCGCATACGGTGCAGACATCGTGGACGATGCGCAACTTGTCGTCGGGGAGCGGGCGCGTCTCGCCCGCGCAGATGATGCACTCAGCGGAAGGTCTTCTTGAACTCATGGATGAACTGGTCCAATCCCACCATCAGAAAGAGGTGGAGTTTTTCTTCTTCTTCGGCGCGGACATCGATCTCGAACGCATCACCGAAGGGGAACACCTGCTTGGTGATTTTCGCCAACAGACGGTCGTCCTTTTTCAAGGCGAAGTCGTGTTGATAGAAAGAGCCTTCGAGCTGCACCGGCTCATCACCCAAAAACACGGTGAATTTGGGGCGGAAGAAACCATAAGTCCTCTTGATGCGGGCGATTCTTTGACCGTTGCCGGCAAAGACCTCGTAATTCCGGATGAAACCGAGGGTGAAACGTTTCTTCATCTCGAAGACGATGTTGTCGTCGTTGTCTCTCATCTGGAGCCTCTTCAGACGCAGGAAGAAACGCCCTTCCATTGTATAGAGGGGGTTTTGGTTGAAGTCGCGGATGACAAAATCCTTCTTCTTCGCAAAATGCGAAGGATTGATATAGTATTTCAAAGCGGGGCCTCCTCAAGAATCGTTCCCCTTCCTTATCCGTATTATACGACAAAGACCCGCATTAATAAAGCGGAGGGTGTACATTTCGGGTTTCTCTCCGCCGGCGTGTCGGCCGGCCCATTCCGGGAAAGGGGGTTTGCATCAAGCCGGGTCGTTGGCGTATAATGGGCTTGAAAGCGTTCCTTGACGAAGCTCCCCCTCCCGCCACGTCGCACAAAGGAGTATACCGGATGCATCCAGAAAGATTGAAGACCCGCCTGAATTTCCCGCTGAAGAAAACGGGGGACTACGTCCTCTATTGGATGCAACAGTCACAGCGCACGGAAAACAATTTCGCGCTCGAACACGCCGCGAAAGCGGCGAACGCCCTGGACCTCCCCCTCAGGGTCGTCTTTTGCGTAGCGGAGTCCTTCCTCGATGCGAATGCGCGTCACTACGCCTTCCTCCTCGAAGGTTTGAAACCGCTCGTCGCCTCGTTCAAACGGATGGGCGCCGAATTCCTTGTGGAGATCGGCGCTTTCGAGGATGTGGTGGCGGACCACATGGAAAGGGCCGCGCTCTTCGTCATGGACAAGGCCTACCTCCGCCCGTTGCGCCAGGTGCGAGAGCGACTCCTCGACAAGGCGCGAAACCTCGCCTTGCGCACGGACGAGGTCGAGAGCGAACTCATCGTCCCCGTCGAGGTCGCGAGCGACAAGGTCGAATACGCCGCCAGGACGATCCGGCCGAAAATCCTCAAGCGTCTCGAGGAGTTCACCGAAGAGGCTTTCATCCCTGCCTTGCGGGTGCGTCGTTCTTTTAGTCCCGGCCTTGTCGAACTGCCCATGGAAGAGACCATCCGGAAGTTGAACATCGACAAGACCATGAAGAAGAGCTTCTACTTCCACGGCGGGGAGAAAGAGGCCAAAAACATGTTGCGGGAGTTCTTGGAGGAAAGACTCGCCGACTATCACAAGAGTTCCGATCCCGGGAAGGACCTCACCAGCAAACTCTCGCCCTATCTCCATTTCGGCCACATATCGCCGCTCACGATCCATGCGGCGGTGGAGGAGCGGCTCGCCGAAAGAGATGTCCCGCCGCATGCGGCCGAGGCCTTTCTCGAACAACTCGTCGTGCGGAGGGGACTCGCCTTCAATTTCGCCTATTTCCATGAT
This sequence comes from Mollicutes bacterium, assembly GCA_003551455.1. The sequence goes on from PUMR01000034.1 coordinate 6,362, forward strand.
GGTTACGACGTATTCGAAAAAATGACGCTCCCATGGGCCTATGAGACCATGGAGCGCCATCTTGAAGATGAACGGGAATATCTCTACACGTTGGCGGACTACGAGAAGGAAAAGGACGAGACGCATGACGAATATTTCAACGCCGCCATGCGGGAGATGAAACGGACCGGCCACATGCACAACACCTTGCGGATGTATTGGGCCAAGCAGATCATCCGCTGGAGCGCCGATTACGAAGAGGCCTACGAGACCATCGTCCACCTCAACAACAAATACCTCCTCGACGGCCGGGACCCGAACACTTACGCTTCCATCGCCTGGTGCTTCGGCCGGCACGACCAGGGCTTCGAGGAACGCCCCGTCTTCGGCAAGCTCCGTCCCATGGTGGCACGGGGGCTCGAGCGGAAGTTCGATATCGGGCGCTATGTCGCCTATGTGAAAAGGCTCTGAATCAGAGGTCGTAGGCGGTCATGATGCGGGCGGGCGTCTTCCTGAGCAACATATAGAGCGGGAACAGCCCGAACAGAAGATTCAGGGCGTAGATGGAAAGAACGCCGATGGAAACGGTGAAAAAGGAGATGTCGAAGAGGCTCAGGATTTCTGCGGCCTCTTTTTGGATGATGTGGAGGATGTAGGTCATGAGAGAAAAGCCGATCAGCGAACTGATGGATGTGAGGATCACGACCTCGAGGAGGAACATCTTCAGAATGTCGAAACGGCGCACGCCCAAGGACCTATAGACGCCCATCTCATAGATCCTGCCCATGAGGGAGGAGCGGATGATGAAGAAGAAACTGAGGGCCGTCGCGCCGAGCGCCACGGCGGAGAAGACGAACAGTCCGCTCACGGCGCCCATGCGCATCTCCCGTTCACGGTCGAGCCGTATCTGATAGACGTTCTCATATTCCTCGCCGGCCGCGTCGAGATGTCTTTCCAGGGCGGAGGGGTCGTCCGTGTAGAGTTCGCGGATGGTGTCTTGCGCGTGGGTCGTCGTGTAATGGTGGGCATGGAGGTCGCCGGCGGCGACAAGATGGCGGCCGCTCTCTCTGCCGGTTATACGGTAGGAGCCGACGACATCGTAGGTGATCCCGTCGATGGTGATCGTCTCGTCGGCGAAATCGGCGGGGGCCATGGTTTCGGGCAGGAGGATTTCGCCTTCGTTCGCGATCATTGCACCGCGCTCGAGAGTGAAACCCTCCTTCTCCTCATAGAAGGATAGCGGCGCGAGTTGGCCGTGGAGGAAGAAGGCGACACTCGCGGAAGGCGCGAACACGGCCTTGACGTCGGTGTCGACGATGCCCGTGATGCGGAAGGTTTCGGCGAGATTGCCCGCGGCTTCTTCATGGGCGATGCCCAGGATGTCCTCGTAGCCGGTGATGCCGCTGGCCCGGTTGGAGCGGTTTTGGACGATCTCGTCAGCCAAAGAGCGGCCGATGACGACCTCTCCGGGCGTTTCGGGCAGGCGCCCCTTGAGAAGACGCGCCCCTTCCACATGTTCTATGTCATAGAGCCCGGCACTGACGTCGATGCTCCGGCGGGTCTGGTAGAAGAAGGGAATCTGGAAAGAGAAATCCTGGTCATGGATATCGAGACCATGGCCTGTCAACGGCGCCTCTTCGAAAGCGGCGAGAAAAGCCCCATACGTCTCCCGGTCCCGGTCTTCGACAAGGAAGGTGTATTTGGGCTCGCGCAAGAATTCGCTCTCGTCGATGACGAGGATGTTGGCGAGGGTATAGAGGGCGAAAGCGAACATGGCCGCGCCGAAGGCGAAGCCGGCATAGAGGAGTTTCGAGAGTTTCGTGCTCTTCTTGATCCGCGTGAAAGCGCGGGCCGCGGCATGTTTCATGCGGAAAAGCGGCCGTTCGCGTTTCTTCGCGATGGGAAAACGCGTCGCATAGTCGAACGTCATCGGCGTCTCGCTGATGGACTCTTGTTCTTTGGCGGTCGTCTCGTACACCCGGGTCTCGCTCTCTGGCGTGAGACGGTGCACGCTCTTGAAAGAACGTTCGTCGATATCGAGATAGAGGGTCTTGTTCTTGATGATGAGGCGGGCTTTCAGGGGGCCTTGCACCGAATTGTCGGAATAGATGTCGATGTCGGCGTCCCCTTCTTGCAGCCGCCCCTTCCTTTCGAGGTCGCCGAGATGGATGTTCTGCATCGTGGCGGCCTCGAAGACGCGTTCGGCGTGGTTCTTGCCGCTTTGTTTGATGCGGCCGTCCTCGATTTCGATGATGGTGTCGCCGTAATGGCGGGCGAGGTCTTGTTCGTGGGTGACCATGATGACGAGTTTCTCCTCGCTGATGGCTTTGAGGATTTTCATGATCTCGACGGTGTTCTTGCTGTCGAGGTTGCCGGTGGGCTCGTCGGCGATGATGACGGAAGGGTCCTTGGCCAGGGCTCTGACGATGGCGACGCGCTGCTGCTGGCCGCCCGAGAGCTGGTTGGCCTTGCGGAGCTTGAAGGGACGCATGTTCACGAGATCCAACAGATGGTTGATGCGCTGGCCGATCTCGCGCTCGTCCTCGATGCCGATCATCTGCAGGGTCATGCGGATGTTCTGATAGACACTCTCGTGGGGAAGGAGGTAGTATTGTTGGAAGACATAGCCGATCTCGGAACTCCGGAGGCGGTCGAAATGGGACGGGCGGTATTTCTCGATCGTCTCGCCGTCGAAGGTGATCGTGCCCTTGTCGGCCTTGTCGAGGCCGCCGATGACATTCAAGAGCGTGGTCTTCCCCGAGCCCGAATCCCCGAGGAACATCACGAGCCCCTTGTCGGGGAACTCGAGGTCGATGGAATCGAGGACGTGCAGTTCGTTCCTTCTGCCCTTGTTGAAGTATTTGTCGATAGACTGCAGCCGGATCATGCCACATCACCCGCTTCCCGGAAGGCGGTCGTGACCGTTTCCTTGTACAGTCGCGCATTGAAGCGGAGGGCGAGAAGCACACTCAGCACGAGCAGCACGAGAATCATCACGAGATAGTTGCCGATGGAGAAAAAGTGGAGATAGTCGGGGATGGGCGTGCGGAAGAAACGGTTGAAGACGAGGAAGCCGAAGACGAGGGCGAGCGCGATGGCCATGGTGGAAGCCATCTCGGCGACGTTCAGACGATGGATGTCTCTTTGTCTGGCCCCGAGGCTCCGCAGGATGACAAAGTCCTTGGCGCGCGCCTGCATGACGTTCTTCAAGGCGATATAGGAGAGGAAATAGAGCACCAGCAGCAACAAGAACGAGAAGCCGCCCTGGAAGATTCTCACCACCGTCCCGAGGATGGCGTCGACTTCCGAAGTGTATGCGGCGGGATAGACATAGTTGTAGGTCTCACTGTCGAGAGTCTCCATGACCCTCTCGGCATCATGGCTGTCCCGCACGATGAGACTTACCTGGTGGTGGCCGATATGGTCGTAAAGGTCGGTGAGGGTCGCCGGATTCATACCGACGCCGCCGGAACGGTTCCCCGCGGCGATTCTGCTCACTTCCACGGTGGACTCGTGGACTTCTCCGGTGAAATCGTTCTCGATGAAGAAGCGCATCGGGTTCCCGACGAAGTCCTCGTCGGAAACGCCCGCGAAATAGCCCGACTTGACGTGTTCGCTCACGACGAGTTCGTTTTTGTCGAGATCTTCATCGAAATACAAGAAATAGTGTTCGAGTTTCACGGTTCCGAAATCTTCGAGCTCCACCGAGGGGCTGTGATGGGGAATCAAAGCTCTGAGTCGGGCGAAATCGCTCTGGAAGAAGTCGGGGTGGAAATGGATGTGTCTCTGGTAGGTGGCCGGGGCCTCCGCAACGATACCGACGATCTCGAAATGCATGAACTCCCCGATGTCCTCGGTAGGGGTGTCCCGCGGACCGTGAAAGCTGCCGAAGAAGGTCGGGTCGCTGGGAACGGCCAAGAATTCGCCGACCGAATAGGGCTCCGTCGCGACAATCTCCCGTTCGTTCTCGGGGAGTCTTCCCGCCGTGAGGTCACGGGCCGTGAGGGCGCTCGCGTGCTGGATGCGCGCCATATCCATGGACCACTCGTCATAGTCGGGAGACGTCTCTCCGTCCGAGGTCGTGAGGCGGAGTTCCTGGTCGAAAAAGGCGTCATACGGCGCGACGTCCCGGATCAGGGCCTCGGAGCGGAACGTCGCGAGCTCATCGGCGGTGAAGGCTCCACCGTCCCGGCGGGTGACGACGATACGACTTTCGGTCACATTGCGGAAATGGGGATGGAGCTGCAGTCCGGAGGCATGGGTCTGGCGCACATAGGAGCCATAGGTCAGCGCGAAGACGAACACGATGAAAAGACTCGCGAAAAGGACGAAAAGACTCTTCTTCGGCATGGCGACGATATTGCGCATGGCGATGGAAAAAAGCGTCAAGGGGGAAATCTCCTCCGGGGAGGCTGTTTCCGTTTTGACGCTCTCATGGGTCGTTGACGGCTTGATGGTCTTGTCTTCGATGATTTTTCCGTCGAAAAGGCGGAGATGGCGGGTGGCGTACTCTTCGGCGATTTTCGGGCTGTGGCTGACAAGCAGGACGAGTTTTTCGGCAGAGAGCTCCTTCAAGAGGTCGAGAATCTTCTTCCCGGTGTTCTTGTCGAGGTTTCCCGTCGGCTCGTCGGCGACGATGACGGGAGCGTCCTTGGCGAGAGCCCGGGCGATGGCCACCCGTTGTTTCTCGCCGCCGGAGAGTTTGCTGGCGCGCTGGTTGCGCTGCTTTTTGAGCCCCACACGGTCGAGGATCTCTTTGACTCTCCTTCTTCTCTCGAGCTTGCCCATCCCCGCGATCATGAGCGCGACATCGACGTTCTGGTATACCGTGTAGGCGTCGATGATGTTATAGCTTTGGAAGATGAAACCGATCGTCTCGCGGCGGTAGCGCTCGAAATCCGCATGCGAAAAATGGCTCGTCTCCTTGCCGTCCAGGAACATCTCGCCGGCCTCGTAACGGTCGAGACCGCTCACGACATTCAAGAATGTGCTCTTCCCGCTACCGCTCTCGCCGGTGATGACGATGAACTCGCCGCGTTTGAAGCTGACGGAAATGTCATCGAGGGCTTTCACGACATTGCCGTTGTCATGGTAGTACTTGCTGAGGTTTTTGAGTTCGATCATCAAACATTCCCCATTTCCTTTAAACAAACCTATTATAGCATTCTCTCCCCACTCTGGAAAGGGAAATACGTGATGGGCCATAGCGTCTCAGATCGTCTTGACGAAAGCGGGAGAACCGTCTGTCGATGCCGCTTCGAAACCCATGCGTTTCAGATAGCGCTCATGGGTGCCGCTTTTGGCGAAAGCGAGGAACCGCTCATAGCCTTTTTTACGGAAGCGGGCGCGTTCTTTCTCGAAGATGTGGGCGCCGGTCTTGAAATCCCTGTAGGGGGGTGTGGCATAGTCCAACATCACTTCGAGCGTCTTCGCATCCCGCTCGCGGGCGAGAAAGAGCCCCGCGGGGACCATGTTGCGGAGGATGAGGAAACGGAAATCGCTGTTTTCTAACATGTCCTCGGACATGTCCATGAAGCGCTCGATTTCCCCTTTGTGGAAATCGATGAGCGCTTTCGCGTAGTCTTCGTTCTTCGCGACGGGGAGGATGGTGAAGTACTCTTTCGCTGCGAAGAACTGGCGAAGATAATAGAGGTTTATCAGAGCGATACCGGCATTCATCAAAAACACCGGGAACGAGCCGATAAGCAGACCGTAGACGGCGAAAATTAGCGCGCCGCAGGTGTTGACGATGCGGAGTCTCTTCAACGAACGCATCAAGAGACTCACGAGGATGATGAGGCTCGCGGCGTAGCCCACCCATTCGATCATATCCAAATCGATCACCTCCAATCCGAACGACATTATAGCAAAATCCTCCTGAATTTACAGCGGATATCACCTCGTATGTGAACCTGGACGGAAAAGTGTGATAGAATGTTCACGAACAAGCATTCCAAAAAGACCCGGTGATTCGATGAAAGAACGCATAATGTCCGTCCTCCACACGCAAAAACCCGTCGCCTTCTTGACCTGCGCCGCCGCGGTGCCCATCGGCCACGCTTTCACGCTGGGAATGTATGAAGCCAGCATCGTGTGGCCGGCCATCGGTCTCGCGTTCGGTTTTTTGTTCGTGCATCGGAAAGCCGACATGGCGGCGGCGGTCTTTTTAGGACTCTATACCGGCTATCATGTGAGCGGACGGTTTTTGATCGGCACCGAGGAAGCCGGCATTGTCATCATGCGCGGTTTCTTGAGCGCCGGCACGACAGTCATGTCGGTCATCCTCGTGCGCGAGGCGCTGATCCGACTTTTCGGTTTCCGTTGGCGTATGCAGAGGAAAAACGTCCTTCTCGCCGTCGGGGGGGCGCTCGTCATATCCCTTTTCGCTTCCTTCCTCGGAAACATGGGCCTCCTGCTCGTCGGACTCTTGACAGTTCCGGACCTCTTTTTGAGTTTCCTCATCTGGACGGCGGGCGATTTCCTCGGTATCATGAATTTCGGCATTCCGCTCGCTCTCGCCCTCACGTTGGACAAGCGTCGTTTCCTCCCCTCCTTCTCCTTTTGGGAGGCCGGCTTCTATCTCGCGCTCGCCGGTTTCAGTTTCCTTTTGTACAACGAGGCGGTCCCGATGGTGAACTATGACGACCACAAGTTCCTCTTCTTCCCCTTCGTGGTCATCGCCGCCATCTATTTCCCCTTCCGCTCCCTCGTCGTGGGCTCGTTCATCTTCTTGGCGACGATGGCGCTCTGGCCCCCCTTTCCCGGAGACATCGGCCATCTCGACTACACTCTCGATGTGAACATCTTCCTCATCGTCGTGACCGTCACTTTCCTCACCATCCGCATGGTGGGCATGGTCTTGAAACAAGAGGAGAGAGAGCTCCTCGGCAAGGAAGAGCGGCTCGACCAGCTCGTCGAGTCGATGGAGAACCTCTTCACGCTGACGAGCGAGGGCCCCGTGGAAGAAAGGGACCGGGCCGAGATTCTCACGGCGAGAATCTTCCGGATGATCTATAGGCTCTTCGACAGGATCGACTTCGGCGCCTGCCTCATTGTCGAGAAAGGCCGATTCCGCTACATCGACGCCGTCGGCTACGACATCGACTACCTCAATTCGATCCGCTTCGACATCGAGGCATGGAAAGTGGAACTCGACGAGCCCTTGCTCATGGAGAATATGGAAGACCGCTTAAAAAAAGAGCTCGGAAATCTTTACGA
>PUMR01000080.1 GCA_003551455.1 Mollicutes bacterium
GGAAGCCGCTCAAGGAGATGCAGAAGTCCTATAAACACGAGATCGGCATCGTCCCCCAGGAGCTCGCCATCTATGAGAATGTGAGCGCGCTGAAGAACGTCATGTTCTATGCCTCGCTCTATGGCTATCGCGGGCGCGAGCTCAAAGACCTCGCCGAGAAGGCTTTGCGGGACGTCTCCCTCTATGAGGTCCGCCATCGCAAGCCCAAGACCTTCTCGGGCGGGATGAAAAGGCGTTTGAACATCGCCTGCGGCGTGGCCCACCGGCCTTCGCTCATCATCTTCGACGAGCCCACGGTGGGCATCGACCCCCAGAGCCGCAATTACATCCTCGAATCGATCAAGGCCTTGAAGGAGGACGACATCACCGTGATCTACACCTCCCATTACATGGAGGAGGTCGAGGCGATCTCGACGAGGATCATCATCATCGACCACGGCGAGATTATCGCCACGGGCACCAAAGAAAGCCTGAAAGCCACTTTGGGCGACACCGACCGTTTCACCATCGAGACCGAGAACGGCCATGAGATCGACACCGACCCCTTCTATGCCATCGACTGCGTGAAAGAGGTCAAAGCCGCCGAAGGAAAGATCCATTGCGAAGTCCTTTCGGGCATCGATTCGCTCGATGAGATCGTCGGCGAACTCATCCGCCAGAACATCCGGTTCTCGAATCTTTCCAAGGAGAAAGCGACGCTCGAAAGGGTCTTCCTCAACCTGACCGGGCACTCGCTCCGGGGGTGACGACATGTTTCCGATTTTGCAGCGCGACTTTTTGAATATCGTCAAGAATCCGGCCCTGCTTTTGGCCAACACCCTCTTTCCCTTCCTGCTCGTGGCCATCATCGGCTCCATGAGCGGCGGCATGTTCGCTACTGATGCCGTGAGCGCGCACGACTACTTCGCTGTCTCGATTCTCGTCTTCACCGCCCTGAACATTTCCATCATCTCGCCGAACACCTTCATGGAAGTTTCGGTGAAGAAGGCGAACCTCCGGATCGGCTATTCCCCGGTGAAAAGCTGGCAGATCTATGTCGCGAAGATCGTCTCGACCTTCGTCTTCGCCCTGCTTGCTCTGGGGTTGCTCTCGCTGCTTTTCTTCCTGCTTTACGGCGTGGACTACGGCGGGAGCTTCCTGCCCTTCTTCGCCCTGGTCGGCGGACTTTCCCTCTTTGCGAGCACGCTAGGGGTGACGATGGCCATCCTCTTCAAAGACGAAGAGAGCGCCAACCAGCTTCTGGGAATCTTGAACATCATCTTCGCCTTCATGGGCGGCGTGTTCTTCCATCCCCGCATTCTCGGCGAGACCTTCGCCCGCGCGAGCGTGGCCTCTCCGGCCCGCTGGGTGTTGGAGGGGGCCTTCCGGATCATCTTCGACAATGACGCCGGTCTCGCCCTGCCCATTCTCGCCGTGTTCGGCGGCCTCGTGCTCGTATTCTTGTTCATCTGCAAAAAATGTTTCCGATTGGAGGACTATGTATGAGAAGCGTACTCATGTCCATGACGGCGCGTCTGCGCGCCGAACCCCTATACCTCGCTCTATCGGTGTTTCTGACGGCGATCTTCGTCGTGATCGGCATCGTCATCACCACGACCGACGGCGCCGCATTGTATGCGGCTTACAGCGGCCCCGAAGCGATGATGCCCGAAGATTCCGCCTATCTCGAGATCGAACACCGGGACGAGCCGCCGGCGAAAAGCGCCCTCGTCATGGGGCACTACGACGCCTCGATCGTCTATACCGATGAGGGCTACGAAGTGGTCTCCCTCACGAACGAGGATGTCGCCGCCATCATCGGAGCGATCCTCGCCGGCGAGGATGTCAGCGAGTTCTTCGCGACGGACGAGAGTCCCGCGATCCGCATCGTCGGCATCACGATGATGATCATCATGATGCAGGCCATCTTCTATCTCGATTTCCTCATCGAGGACCGTCAGGCGCGCACCTTGAAGCGCATGGCCTCGAGTCCCTTGAAACTCCGGACCTATCTCACGGGCATCGTGCTCTATGCCGTCCTCGTCGTCGGCCTCATCGCTCTCGCCACCCTCTTTTTCGCCGGCACCGTCTTCAACCGCGATATCGGCATGAGCCTCGGGGCTTACGCCTGGGTGTACTTCCTCGCTTTGTGTTTCGGGGTGTCGTTGGCGCTCTTGCTGGTGAGCGCGATCGACATCCGCGACAACGCCGCGGCGCTCTTCGCCCTCCTCATCATCACCACGACCCTGCTTTCGGGGGCCTTCATCCCCTATGAGACCGACAATGCACTCCTGGAGTTCTTCATCCGCGCCATGCCGCAACACAACATCATGGAAGCCACGGAGAAGATCATCGCCGGCAACCGGCTGAATGCCGAGGTGGGGATCGTTCTCGCCATGAGCGCTCTCCTCTTCGTCGCCAGCGGAGTCGTCGTCAAGAAGAAAATGTCTCTGGGCAAGTATTGAGTTGCAAGGTCCGCTGGGGTAAAATGGGACTTGGCAGGTGATGAGATGGATACCCTCCTCGCAAGCAAGTTCCGTTTACCCCGACCGGGCGAACCTTGGATCGACACCTTCAAAAGAAACAAGAAGTTCGCAGCCGACAAACGCATCATCCACATACAAGGCGGCCCCGCCACCGGGAAGACCACGCTGTTGGCCGCCTTTTTGCGTGAAGCCGACAAAAGCGCCTATCTGGCGCTGGAAGAAGAAGACGGCAGCCCGCAACGCTTCTTCCGGCATCTCCTTTACGCCCTGGAGGGGAAGGTCGCGATGGATATCGACCTTTTGCGGGAGTCCTTCCTCGCGGCGAAAGACGAAGAGGCCTTGACGAGCGTGGTCGCTTTTTTCCTGAACGCGCTGGCCGAAGAAGAGGTTGCGCTTCACATCGGCATCGACAACCTCCATCATGTCGAAAGCGCCGCGCTCAAACGGGCGCTCACGACCCTCGTCACCCATGCGCCCTTGAATGTGCGCCTCCTTTTCGCCTCCCGCAAGGAGCCGCCCGTGAAGCTCCATGAACTCATCGTGAAAAACGAAGCCGTCATCTTCGACGAGACCCACCTCCTTTTCAAAAAGGAGGAATCGCTCGCCTTCTTGCGAGGGAAAGACAACAATCTCACAAAAGAAGAGGCTGCGATTCTCCACGGTCTGGCCAAAGGCTGGGTCGGCGGCCTGCAGCTCCTTTTGGTGGCGCGGATGCATGATGAGACCCTCTTCGGCGAGTTCAAGACGCTTGCGGGCCCGGCCGTGGACTATCTCAACGAGACCGTCTACATGACCTTTCCCGAAGCGGTCCGCGAGATCTTCTTGCAGCTTGCTCCCTTGCGGAGCTTCGACGCCCGCACCCTGCAAAGACTCACGGAAAAGAAGGACGCCGATCTCTTCTTGCGCAAGATCGCGCAAGAACACATGGTCGTCGAGGCTTCCGCGGGCTATGTCGAGTATTCTTTCCATCCCCTTTTTAGGATGTTTCTGCAATCGAAGCTCGCCGAACTGCCCGCCGAAAGGCAAAAAGCCCTTTACGCCAAGATCGCCCGTCACCACGAAGAGAACGCCGAATGGGACAAGGCCGTGGAAAGCCATCTGAAGGCGGATTCCGTGGAAGAGGCCATGCGCGTCCTCCATCGCGCCGCCGACGATGTGGCGGACGAAGCGTTGAAAAAAATCCCGATCGAACATCTGAAAAAGGATTTCGACCTTTCCATCCGCCGCGCCTTCCATCATCTCATGAACCTGGAGATCGGGGCCGGAAGCGAGTTGCTGGAAAGTCTTCTCCCTTTGCACGAAAAGGAGCACGGCGACTTCATCAGGCTCTTTTCGGCCATCCTCCGCCAAGACGACATCCGCAAACTCTCGTTGACGGGCCCAAGCACTTCCGGCGAGACCATCGCCGCCTGGATCGAAGATCTCAAACTCTCCGAGACGACCAAGACGATGCTGGAACTCCACATCGCCGTGCAACACTTCTATCGCGACGAGTTCGCGACCGCTTTCGCCCTCGGCAAACGGGCCCTCCGCTATGCGAAAGAGCGGAAGAACCCCTATCTCGAGTGTTACGCGCGCCTCCTCGAGGCGCAGATCCACGAACACTCGGGGCGGCTGGAAGAAGCGCGGGACAGTTTCTTCGAGATTGAAAGGCTCATCGGCAAGGCCCCCGTGATAAGCCCCATCCGGGCCGCGATCCACGCCGGCAAGGCCGGGGTGTTCTTGAAGGGGATGCATCTGGACAAAGCCGAAGCGCTCTTGGAGAAAGCGCTCGCCGAAAAACGCTCGGGTTTCCATCTCGTGCGTCTGGGCTATCTCATGAACATGATGGAGATCCACACCCTCCGTGGCGATGAAGAAGAGGCCTTGGCGAAATTCAAACGCCTCCATGAAGAGGCCGAACTCGAGAAAAGTCCCTTCTTCGCCCACGCGACGCGCTATCTCATGCATCTTGACGGCACAAAAAAGCATCTCGAGACCTATCGCAAAATCTATGCCGAGAAGAAAGAAGCCGGGGTGAACCGCATCGAGGACGAGCTCGTCCATATCGAGCTCGCAATCTTGGACAAATCTTCTGACGAGTCGCATGAAAAGCTTTTGCGGAAGCTTCTGGAGCGACTCAGGAAAGAAGGGCTCTCCCTCTATCTCGTCGAAGCGCTCTTGGTCAAGGCGCGGCTGAAGGAAACGGAAAGAGACGAAAAAGGCCTTCACAACACCCTTTTCGAGGCTTGCCACTATGGCGCGAAAGAGGGCCTCTATGCCCCCTTCGTCCTGAGAAGGCGCTTCTTGGATTATCATCTGGACGGTTTCTTGGCCAAAAAGAGCGCCCGGCTGGAAGAGAACGAAGCCCGGTTCGTACACAGGCTCATACAATTCGTCCGCCCGGAAGAAACGACCGCTTACGGTCTCACCGAGAGGGAACGGGAAGTCCTGGCCCTCATGGTCCGGGGTCTTTCCAATCGTGCCATCACGGAAGAGCTCCACGTCTCCATGGCCACGGTTAAGACCCACATCAACCGCATATACGGAAAACTTGGCGTCAAAGACCGCATGGAAGCCGTAAAGAAAGCGGCTCCGCTCTTTTCTCCCGAGAACAAGTGATTTTTTCATCCGCTGGCGGATTTCGCCCTTTCGGCGTATAATTGTCCTATGAACGAGGGATGGAGGTGGTGTCTTTTGCGAAAGCTCGCGAGAATAACGGTTGCGCTATTCCTTCTTGTCGCCGCTTTCTTCCTTTTTGCTTGCACGACGAGTACGAGAGAGACCGTGGAGATCCGTCTCGAAAGCGATCCCGCCGAAGCCCCGCTCACCATCACGCCTTCGGCGCGCATCAGAGCGGGCGATGCCGTGACAATCGAAGCGGGCGCGCTTGCAGGCCATCTCTTCCGCCGCTTTGAAGACGCCGAGAGCGGCGAGATTCTGGGAGAGACCGACACATACACCTTCACCGCTACCGCCGCAAAAACGATCCGGGCGGTCTATGCCGAAGCCGTGAACATCAATCTCGAGAGTTCGCTTGCGGGAGTAGATCCCCTCATCGAGCCCGCCGCCACCGTGGTGAAAGGGAGTCAGGTCACCATCACGGCGCCCGAGCACGAAGAGTTCGTCTTCTATCGCTGGCTGACTTCTTCCGGCGAGCCTTTCAGTAAGGACAGGGAGACCACGTTCACGGCGACGAAAGACATGGTCCTTCGCGCCGAATATCTCTCCCGTTCGGTCCATGAAGAGATCGAAGCCTTCACGGGCGACCTCGCCGCCGTGGAGACGATCCTCGCCGCCTTGGCGGCCGCCAACGCAACGAGCCGGGATGTGCGCATTTTGCTCGAGACCGACGAAGGCGAGACCGCTCTTCGACTTTATCAAGCCTCCGAGGCAAGAAGACTCTCGAAGCACGCGGGCATGATCATCGAGCTCGAAAGCGCCTATGACCGCCTTCCATCGGCCCTTTTCCACATGGTGACGGTGGAGACCACCTTCGCTTCCTCCCTCTATCTCAATGCCGGTTTCCTCTGGAATCTCGCCTTGTCGGAGACGGATGCCGACATCCGCGAGCTTTTCTCCTTGACATCGGACAACGTGCTGCTTTCGCCTTTGCCGAAAAACATCGACCCGCTCGTGAACGAGATTTTCACGCTTTTCCTAGCGACACTCGCTTTCTTCGAGAGCGACTCGGAAACCCCCTCCTTCCTCGTGGACGAGTGGGAGCGCTTCGCTTTTCTCATCGATGCCACCTATCTCGAGGAACTCCCGGGCGTCGACATCGCCATTGTTCCCTGCGGGGAGGAAGAAGTCGTCCTGGTCGCCACCTTGGCCCCCGCGGCCATACTGCAGGTGATCGACGACATCCATGCGACCTTGGAAGAAATCTTCGCCGAGAAGGACGAAAGCTTCATGACCAAAGAGGAGTTCGAGGAGACCGACCTTTTCGCCAAGATCACGACCGCACTCGACGCGGCCGCCCCTTTGCGCATCGAATTCCGCTACGACCCTCTCGCCCAAGACACCCTCGTCGTCTTTTCCGATCTCGGTTTCCTCCAAGAGATCCTCTTTCCCGGCGAGGGCGGACTCACCCTCGAGGTGACCTTCACGAACGAGGCTGCCTTCGGCACTTTCCCCGACCCCGTCGACATGGAGAAACTCATGAGCGAAGCCTTGATGTATGCCCTCGCCGCCGAAACGCGAAGAATCGCCGCAGAAATCCTCCTCCGAGACGATCGGGACGAAGGCGTCTATACGTTGGCCATGCTTGCCGAAGAGGATGTGGCGAGCGTGTTGCCGCTTTTCGACGAAGAACTGAGCACCATCGAGATTTCCGCCGCGGGCGGAGTCGTATTCGACTTCTACCACCTCAGCAACAAAAAACCGGTGTTCAAGGAGCCTTTCACGGCGGCAGAGCTCCTCGCGACAATCCCCCTCTACCCGGAGTTTCCCGAAAGCCGCGAGGACTTTCTCTTTGCCACGGCGAACGTGAAAAAAGAGAACATCGATGTCTTCGGAACCCTCTTTGCGATGTGGGACCATTTCTTCATCGATTTCATGGATTGACACATCCCCCAAAAAAGCGCCGAGCGCGCTTTTTTTGTTTTGGAGGAGTTCTCTCCCGGGTCGACGATCTGAAACTCGTCGGCGAAATATTGCATATATTTGCATTTCCAAATTGCGTTTCCCCCCTATGCTCGCTATAATGAAGGTAATCAAAACGATTGGTATTCAAATGGTTTCAGGGTCAAAACGTTTCCCAATAAATTTGAAAGGAAGTGTCGCATGAAAATTTTCGGACGCTTCTTGGGAATGGTTGTCATCTTCGCCCTCGCTTTCACCGTGGCGGCGTGTCAGCGCACTCCCGACGAGGTCACCCTCACCCTGGTGAGCGACCTCGATGAAGCGGTGCTCACAAGGACCCCGGAAGGGGCCATAGGCAGAGGGACGAACGTGACCATCACGGCCGGCGAGGTCGAAGGTTACGAGTTCGTCCACTGGTTGGACGAAGCGGCGGACACCGTCGTCACCACGAGTGCGCAATACACCTTCCCCGTCTTGGAAAGCATCACCCTGAAAGCCGTCTATGCGGAAATCGAGCCCGACCCGGTGGTGGATGATGTCACCATCACCCTTTCGAGCGACCCGACGGGAGCGACGGTGACCGTTACCCCGCAAGCGAGTGTCGCCCAAGGCACCGAAGTGACCATCACCGCGGAGGCTTTGGCGGGACACGTCTTCCTCCACTGGTATGACGAGACGGCGGGAGCCGTCTTCACGGAATCGGCGACCCACACCTTCACGGCTTCAGCCGACATGAACCTCGTCGCCGTCTACGAAGAAGAGATCGAGGAAGTCACCATCAGCCTCACAAGCGACCACCCCGACGCCGTGCTCACGGTCCAACCCGCGGAAACAATCGCGAAGGGAACCGAGGTCACCATCGAAGCGGGCGCCATTACGGGCCATGTCTTCCTCCACTGGTATGACGAGACGGCAGGGGCCGTCTTCACAGAGTCGGCGACCCACACCTTCACGGCCGACTCCGACATGGACCTTGTCGCCGTGTATGAAGAAGAGGTGGAAGAAGTCACCATCAGCCTTTCGAGCGACCATCCCGACGCCGTGCTCACGGTCCAACCCGCGGGAACGGTCACGAAGGGAACGGAGGTCACCATCGAAGCGGGCGCCATTACGGGCCATGTCTTCCTCCACTGGTATGACGATGCGGCGGGAGCGATCTTCACGGATTCGGCGACCCACACCTTCACGGCCGAAGCCGACATGGATCTTGTCGCCGTGTATGAAGAAGAGGTGGAAGAAGTCACCATCAGCCTCGCGAGCGACCATCCCGACGCCGTCCTATCGATCCTCCCCGGAGGAACGGTCGCGACGGGAACGGAAGTGACCATCGAAGCCGGCGCCATCACCGACCACGCCTTCTTGGGCTGGTTCGACAAGGACACGGGCCTCCTCGTGAGCGAGAATCTCGTTCACACTTTCATCGCCGCCAGCGCTTTGGAACTGGAAGCCCGCTATGAGAAATATCTGTCCTTGGATCTCACATCCGACCTGACCGAAGCCGTGCTCACGGCCGATCCCGCCACCTCGCTCCTTTTCGGCATGACGGTGACGATCGAAGCCTCCGAAGTCGCAGGCCACTACTTCAAGCACTGGCTCGACAAGGACTCGGACACCGTCCTGAGCGAAAATAGCGAATTCACGTTCACGATTGAAGAAGACACCGTGATCGAGGCCGTCTACGGCAAATATCTCACCGTCACCCTTGAAACCGACCTCGACGGCGCCGAACTCACGTTCGCGCCCGAAGCCGACATCAAGCCCGGCACGGAAGTGACAATCGAAGCCTCCGAAGTCGCAGGCCACTACTTCAAGCACTGGCTCGACAAAGCCACGGACACCGTCTTGAGCGAAGACATTGTCCACACCTTCACCATCGAAGCAGACACCGTGCTCGAAGCGGTATACGGCGAATATCTCATAATCACCCTCACGAGCGAACCCGACGGGGCCGAACTCTCCCACTCGCCCGAGACAAACATCAAGCCCGGCACGGAAGTGACCATCACGGCCGGCGACCTGGACGGGCACGTCTTCCGCCATTGGGCACTAGAAGAGAGTGGCGACGTCTTCACGACGGAGGCCGAACACACCTTCACCATCACGGAGGACATGGAGCTTGTCGCCGTCTATGACGAACTCAAGACCATCCTCCTGACAAGCCCGCGTGCGGGCGCGACCCTCACCGTCGATCCCGGCGAGACCGTACCCGAAGGCACGGAAGTCACCATCGAAGCTTCGACGGTGGCCGGATACGTGTTCCTCCACTGGTATGATCCCGTGAAGGACGAAATGGTCTCCACCGATCATGCTCACACCTTCGTCGTCCACGACGACATCACGCTCGAAGCCCATTATGTGACCGAAGCCGTGCATGCGGCGCTTATCGCCTTCGACAACACCATGACCGACATCGAGACGATCATGAACGCGATCATCGCCGCCGAGGCCAATACGATGGAGATGACCTTCCACATGCTCTATGAAGACTACCGCGGGCATGTCGAAGAGATCCAGTTCTTCTTCACCCAGAGCTCGGCCGTTCTTGACGACGATGTCATCTACGAGACACGCATCTCCTTCCAGGCCGGCGACATGCCTTATCCCTTGAGCATCGGCCTCATCTTCGTCGAAACCGAGTTCTACACCGAGATCTATCTCGACATCACGGCCATCCTCGAGATGCTCGAAGCCGAGATGGACGCGGATTTCGCCGAACTCTTCGCCCTCGAGAGCGGCCATGTGGGATTCTCACTACCGGCCGGCATGATCGAGGAAGGCATCAACGAGCTACTCGAGGTCGTCTTCGCCATGCTCGAGGATGAATTCGGCGAAGAATTCGTCGACATGGTCCTCGGCGAAGTGTCCCAACTGCTCGAGACGCTCGCGAAATACACGAGCCTCGACTATTGGCACGATCTCGACCATGCGAGTTTCGCCATGGTAGCCGAAGGCGAAGAGGAAGTCCGCACCAAGATGATTTTCACCGGCATGCTCATCGCCGAACTCTTCGAGGACCTCTTCACCGACATCTATCCCGTGGCCGAGATGTTCGCCGGCGGCGAACTGCCGCCTTATGAAGATTTCATAGCTTCTGACGAATACCAAGGCATCATCATGATGTTGCAGATGCTTGACGAGGCCTCGATCGACTTCATCGCTTGGATGGAGATGTTCACCTCCATCGACGAAGACGCCTACATCGACCCCGGACTCAAGAATTTCGGCATCACGGTCACTTTCCAAGAGGGAGCCGATCTCGACGCCCCCGAACACTTCCGGGAAATCGAAGAGCTCCTGAAAGAGATCTTCCCCCTCCCCATCATGATCATGAGCCAGTATTTCGCCCAACAAGTGGAAAGCCGCGAGCTTCCCCCCGGCGAATACAGTCTCGAAGACCTCTGGGGCGACCCCTATTATCTCTACTTCGAGTTCCCCGTCCTCGACCTCGCCACGAGCACCGTCACTATCGATGAAGAGGGCGGCATCACCTTCGACTTCCAATACATGGCGAACGGTCTCGACGTCTTCACCGAGCCCATCACGAAGGAATTCCTCGACACCATCGATTTCGACGAGCCTCCCGCCGACCGAGACGCCTTCCTCGCCATGATCGCTCCCGTCGATCCGGACAACATCGATCTCATCGCCAAGCTCGCCACCCTCATCGAGCTTCTCATCAACGAGGGCGGCTGGCCCGAAGCCCCCGAACCGCCTTGGGAAGTAGCCATCCGCTTCGCCCAGAACGACGAGTGGCCCGAGCAGGCGCTCGCCAACTACATCGCGGGCTTCATCCTCGAACACGGCTACGGCCAGGCCTGGGACACCGAGTGGTATGCTCCCTGGTGGATCGACATCTTCGACCTGTTCGCCCATGGCGAAATCGATGTGTCGCTCTTCCTGTACGAGAGCGATCCCGGCTATGACGAGGCCCTCCTCGACGGCATCTTCACTGAAGCCGGCATCAACCACACCTGGAAGAGCGGCCTGTGGATTCCCGCCTACATGCAGGATGCTTATGAGATCTATACCATCTTCGATCTCATCGACCATGTGGACCTCTTCACCGATCTGGGACTGCATCCGGTGATCTTCGGACCGCCTTCGGGCCATTCCCATTACAACTTCTACCAAGCCAAATGGGCGAATGAGGAGTACGCGGATCTGGCGGCGCTCTACGACCTCTACACTCCTTGGGGCGACTGGCAAGATTTCTGGGACACGATATACTATCTCGAAATGGCCTATGAGAACGAGGAGCCCTGGATCGGCTATCTCCCCTCGCCTCATCAGGTCCACGGTCGCTTCGACCTGGTCCGACTCGAGGATTCTCTCCCCTTCGACGAAGATACCGGGGCGGGAACGCATCCTTCCGTCCCCGCGATCATCGGTCTCCATCCGGACCTTGCCGACACCCATCCGGAAATCCATGCCTTCCTTTCCGCCTTCCAACTGACAGACGAAGGCATGAACCACATCCTGCACCTCTATCACAACGAGGGCTACTGGCACGATGAAGTCGTGCTGCTCTGGCTGCGCGAGAACACGGACATCTGGACCGATTGGGTACCTGAAGATATCGCCGCAAAGATCCATGCGGCCATCGAGCCCGAAGAGCCGCCCACGGAAGACCGGACCGACATCGGTGACTCCGCTATCACCCCCCGCTATCCGGGAAGCGTCATGCTCCGGGGGTATGCCGACGACAACTGGGAGGACTACGAATACATCACCGACGCCTCGGTCGAAGACGTGTGGAATTTCTATCACGACCACTACACGAATAATCCCGACTGGGAGGTCACCTACGATCCCGCCGCCGACGATTGGGCCTGGGCCGTTGTCGAGGCCAAAGACCAAGAAGGCGTCGAAATCCACATCTACATCAAAAAAGACGTGTTCTATGCGGGAGACAACGTGATCTACACCATCAGTGTCCACTATCCTCCCGTTTACAACTTCCCCGATGAAGATTTGACAGGCCTCGGGGATCTTCCCTTCCTCGACCGTTATCCCGGAAGCTTCCTCATCGACGGCTATAGCGGCTCGGACCGGGGGGACCGTCAATACGTCCTCGAAGGGACGGTGGGCGAAATCTACGACTTCTATATCGGCCATCTCGACCCCGACGCCGGCTGGGAGCTCTCCTACCATGACAATTGGGGTTCCCACGCCTACGTCTCGGCGACATTCGGAAACACCGATGTTTCCATCGACATCTGGCTCGCCGACTATTATGCCGGCGGCATGGTCGTCTTCTATTACATCCAGTACTATCACGAATCAACGGGAGACGACCCCGGCGCCGAGTTCCCCGACGAGGACCTCGTCGAAGGCGAGGCTCCCCATTTCGCCGACCCCTATCCGGGCTCCATACTCGTCACATTTGGTGATTTCGACGACGAGGTCATCCGCGATTACGTCGTCCAAGCCACGATCGCCGAGGTGTACGACTATTTCATGGACCTTTTCGACACCGTCGAATTCGACATCGTAGAACACTACATCGATCTGAGCGAAGATGAAGCGGTGATCGAAGCGACCTACGGCGATTGGCTCATCTACATCCAGATCATGCCGTGCAACACCTATCAGGACGCCACACTCTATTACTTCGACACATTCTACGAGCCGAACGACTGACGCAAAAAACGGGATGCAGAAACTTGCATCCCGTTTTTTTTCGGTTCGTAGCGTTCGTCTTCTCTCCAAAAGATTCAAGGAAAATGGAGGCCTCCCCGCCCGATTTCCTTTCCGTGCGGCCTTGTGCTATAATGGTATGGGGATGCAATTGAAGGAGATTCAACCATGTATGTGCCTTCTGTTTGCGAAAAACGAAGAAGAACCGCACCGGCTTTCTCGTAAAGCGCTTTTCGGTGCGGTTTTTTTGACTATAGAAGATGTACCGGGTGTTCTTTCAGGGGCTTCACTAGTGTCCCGCTCAGAGAAGGACGGTGTGACCATGGCGGATATCGTCTCCAAGGAGAAACGGAGCGAAATCATGTCGAAGATAGGTCCCGAGGATTCCGGCATCGAGTTGGCCGTGAGGCGTTTCCTGCACAAGAGGGGAATCCGCTTCCGGAAACACGTGAAGGACCTCCCCGGGAGTCCCGACATCGCTATAAAGAAATATCGGGTGGCGGTCTTCATCAACGGTTGTTTCTGGCACGGGCATGAGGATTGTGATCTGTACAAACTTCCCAAGACCCGCCCGGGTTTCTGGAAAGAGAAGGTCTGCAGGAACCGCGCCCGCGACAAACGCAAGGTGGATGAACTGGAATCAATGGGATGGACGGTCTTCATCCTCTGGGAGTGTGAAATCCGCGA
>PUMR01000062.1 GCA_003551455.1 Mollicutes bacterium
ACGAATCGCTGACCTCCCGCGACTACATCAACGAGAAAATCCGGACGATCCTCGACGAAGCGACGGACCCCTGGGGCATCAAGATCAACCGTGTCGAAGTCAAGAACATCATCCCGCCCAAGGACATCCGCGAAGCGATGGAGAAACAGATGCGCGCCGAACGTGAGAAGCGCCAGTCCATCCTCATCGCCGAAGGTAACAAGCGCTCGGCCATCCTGAACGCCGAAGGTGAGAAAGAGGCACGCATCCTCGCCGCCGACGGTGAGAAACAGACCCGCATCCTCGAGGCCGAAGGACAGGCGGAAGCGATCCTCAAGGTCCAGAAAGCGACTTCGAAAGGTATCGAGCTCATCAAGGCCGCCGAAGCCGACGAAGCGTTCCTGCGCCTCGAAGCCTACAAAGCCATGGAGAAAGTCGCCGAAGGACAGGCCACGAAACTCGTCATCCCCTCCGACATGCAAGGCATGGTCGGCATGGCCTCCACGCTCGCCGAAGCCTTCGAGAGCACCCCGAAGCCCAAACTTTCCGACAAGACCAAGAAGTCTCTCGAAGAGAAGAAGGAAAGCGCGAAAAAACAATGAAAAAAGTGCCCTGGGTTTCCAGGGCACTTTTTCAAAATTCACAGTTCTTCGGCGTTCTCGGAAACGGGATCACATCGCGGATGTTCTTGACGCCCGTGATATACATGAGCATCCGGTCGAAGCCGAGTCCGAATCCGGAATGCGGCACACTGCCGAAGCGCCGCAACTCCAGATACCAGCCGAGCTCTTCCTCGTCCACGTCCATCTCTTTCATCCTTCTTTTCAGGATGTCGTAACGTTCTTCGCGTTGCGAGGCCCCGACGATCTCGCCGGCTCCCGGTACGAGGAGGTCACAGGCGGCAACCGTCTCCTCGTCATCGTTCAGCCGCATGTAGAAGGCCTTGATGTCTTTCGGCCAATCCGTCACGAAGACGGGACCCCCGAAATGTTCCACCAGGGCTTTCTGATGCTCGGTGGCGAGGTCTCCCCCCTGCTTGGGCGGAGTGTCAAAGGAGTGGTCCGTACCGCTGAGAATCGCGACCGCCTCCTTGTGGGTGACTTTATGGAAGTCGCTTCCGACGATGCTCTCGAGCTTCGCGATGAGTCCTTTCTCGATGAAACGGTCGAGGAAAGCCATCTCCTTTTCCGCATGTGTGAGCACATAACGGATGATGTCCTTCACCATGTCCTCGGAAAGCTCCATGATGTCATCGAGGTCCGCAAAAGCGACCTCGGGTTCAACCATCCAGAACTCCGAGGCGTGCGTAGGCGTGTGGGATTTTTCCGCCCGGAAAGTGGGGCCGAATGTGTAGACGGAACGGAAGGCTTGGGCGAAGGCCTCGGCTTGTAGTTGTCCCGAGACGGTCAGATTGGTCTTCTTGCCGAAGAAATCTTCCTCGGGGTCGATGTCTCCACCCTTTTTCCGGATTGTCTCCGGTGTGAGGGTCGTGACCCGGAACATCTCACCCGCACCCTCCGCATCGCTCGCGGTGATGATGGGACTGGCCAGATGGATGAAATTGCGGCTTTGGAAGAATTCATGGATGGCATGCGTGAGGAGGCTCCGAATCCTGAACACCGCGGTGAACAGATTCGTTCTTCCTCTGAGGTGGGCGTGTTTGCGTAAAAACTCCCGGGAATGCCGTTTCGGCTGCAAGGGATAATCCTCGGGCGAATCACCGATGATACGGATGACGCGCGCTTTCATTTCGAAGGGTTGGGCCCTCTTCGGGGTCAACACGACCTCGCCCGCGACCTCGATGCTGGCCCCGGTGCGGATCTTGCGCACCAAAGCCAAATCCTCGGTCTGACCTTCTTCATACACAACCTGGATGGTATCGAAACAGGTCCCGTCATTCACGTTGATGAAACCGAAGGCCTTCTGGGCGCGATGATTGCGTACCCACCCCTTCAATACGACCTCTTCTCCGACATGTTCTTCATGGGTCTCGACCAGGTCTTTCACGGTCATGTCCATCGTCATTCCTCCTCTTTTTACAAAAAAACGCCCTTGCGCTCAAGGACGAAAGTCTTCCGCGGTACCACCTTGTTTCAAAGAGCACTCTCGCTTTTAACGCAAGCATACGGATGGGTCTACTCGATTCTTCCATCTCTCCCGGTGTTTTTCGCCCGGCTTTCATTTCCGGCTCGCACCATTCCGGAATCGCTTGGAAGAGGGAGCCGGACGAACTGTCCGATCATCGATTTGTGTATGTCATAATTTGATTATAAAGCATAAATGCCGTTTGTCAACTCGTCTCACCGCTTCACCGATCACCGTAAAAGGAGGAAACGTACATGGAAAACTACCAGAATGTCTTGTTGCGACGGCTCTTTGCCGCTTTCTTCGATTTTGTCCTCTTCCAGACGCTCTGGTCGTTGAGTCTGCAGCTCACAATCCCCATCATCGGCTGGGAAGCGTTCATCGACTGGATCGTGGAAGGGGAGATCGGCATCGAGGACGAGGTCACTGCCGCCTATGCCGCCTACACCATCGTCTCCGCACTTCTCGGGGTGGTCATCGGCATCCTCTATTACGCCTACGTTCCCTGGATCAAAGACGGCAAGACGCTCGGAAAAACCCTCATGGGTGTGAAAGTCGTGGACGGCCGCGGGAGGAACCCTTCCGTGTTGAAACACATGGCAAGGGCGATCATGCTCTGGGGGATCTATGTCGTCACACCGCTTTCTTTCACCATCCTCATCGACCCTCTCATCTACACCATGTTGACGAGTGCGGCGGGCCTGCTTTTCTACACGGTCGCTTTTGCCGGCCTGTTCATGTTGTTCTTCCGCGGAGACTCCCGGGGCCCGCACGACCTTTTGGCCGAGACCCGGATCGTCGACGAGAACTTCGAACCATCCTGGGAGATGGTCGAACCGGACCTCCGCAAGGAGGATTGGGCAGCCAAAGAGACCATCGACCGTAAGGACGACTTCCTTGCCGAATACGACGAGCGGGATCCTTGGAAGAGATGAAAAGGAAGAGATGAAAAAGTCCGCGGGCCATTGGTCCGCGGACTTTTTTGTGCATCGGTCTGGAGCCGGTGTTTCAATGTGGTTCGAAAAGGTCGGAAAGGGGTTTGTCCTGCAAAATGTTCAAGATTCCCTGTCCGAGCAGGGGCGCGACCGAGAGTTGCACGACCTTGTCGGATTGCTGGTCCTCCCTAAGCTGGATGGTGTTCGTGCAGATGACCTTCTTGATGCCGCTGCGGTTGATCCGTTCGATGGCCGGATGGGAGAAGATGGGGTGTGTGCAGGCGGCATAGACCTGGATGGCACCGGCGTCTTTCAAGGCCTCCGCGGCGATACCGATGGTTCCCGCGGTGTCGATCAGGTCGTCGATGATGATGGCGGTCTTGCCCGACACATCCCCGACGATGTTCATGACCTCGGCCTTGTTGGGGCTCGGCCGGCTCTTGTCGATGATGGCGATGGGCGCATGCATGGCGTTGCCGAGGAGGCGGGCTCTGGCCGCACCGCCGTGGTCGGGTGACACGATGACGATATTGTTTTCATCCAAGGTCTCCCGGAGATAGTCGACAATGATCGGCATCCCGAAGAAATTGTCGATCGGGATGTCGAAAAACCCTTGGATCTGTCCGGCATGAAGGTCCATCGATATGACCCGGTCCGCGCCGGCGACCTCGATCAGATTGGCCACGAGCTTGGCGGATATGGGCTGTCTGGCCGCGGATTTCCTGTCTTGGCGGGAGTAGCCATAATAGGGCATCACCACATTCACCGTCTTGGCAGAGGCCCGGCGTACAGCATCGATCATGACCAGAAGTTCCATGATGTGTTCGTTGACCGGCGGCTGGGTGGATTGGATGATGAATACCTGGTGTCCTCGGACCGTCTCTTCGATATCGACGCCGATCTCTCCATCCGCGAATCGCTTGAGGTCACATTTGCTCAAAGGAATCTTCGTGTAATCGGAAATCTCTTCTGCGAGTTTCGGGTTGGCACTCAAGGTGAACAGTTTCACTTTTTCGCCACTATACGTTGCCATGGCCACGTTAC
Organism: Mollicutes bacterium; assembly: GCA_003551455.1. The sequence goes on from PUMR01000062.1 coordinate 4,044, forward strand.
CCTCCATATCGATTATTTACATCATGCGGGAAGGGTGTCTCTCGGACACCCCCCACCACCTTGCTCTTTCGCAAAATGACAATATCGCAAAGAAAATGCAACTTCCGTGAAAGTTGCATCTCTTGTTGTTCATTCTTCTTCGGTTTCTTCGACCTCTTCGGTCGTTTCGCTCTCGGAAGCTTCCGCTTCCTCGGCTTTTTTCTCTTCTTCCTCTTTCTTGAGTTTCTCGTAGGCCTCGATCACGATACCTTCGATGTAGTCTCGGGTCTCTTGGTTGATGGGATGTGCGACGTCCTTGAACTCGCCGTTCGGCATCTTCCGACTCGGCATCGCCACGAACAACCCTTCCTTGCCGTCGATCACACGAAGTTCGTGTACCACAAAACAATCGTCAATGGTGATGGCGGCAATCGCCTTCAAGCGGTTCTCGCTGTCGAATATTTTCACCCTGACATCAGTAATTTCCATCGTTCCACCCCACAAATTATTGTGTCTTCCCTCTGATACAGTGGATTATACCACAGAAAATGCGCCTTTTCAAATACTTTTGGCAACATCAAGCCGTCTCAGAGGATTTTTGTCATTTTGGTGAAATGGCTGTGCCGATAATCGTCCTGGATCCGCTCGAGAAGCTCCGTGTTTTTGTCCATGATGAAGAAGGTGGGACCCGAACCGCTCATGAGATACCCGTCCGCATTGTAGCCTTCGAGTTCTTCATGCAGTTTCCGGGCTTCCTCATAGACAGAGAAACAGAAAGGTTGCAGGGCATTGTGCAGTTCTTTGACGATCAATGAATAGTTCTTGTTGTAGATGGCGTTGGTCATGCCGGTGATCTTGACATTCTCCACTTCTCGCATGTCCAGAGCTTCGAAGACCTTTTTCGTGCTCACCCGTACGGGCGGTGTCACAAGGAGGACGGGGATATTGAGTTTCTGTTTCAGGAAAAGGAGTTCTTCCCCTTTCCCCCGGGCGATACAGAGAAGGTTGTGAACGCAATAGGGGACATCGGCGCCGAAGCGTTCACCGATCTTTTCCAACTCCTCCGCCTTTTTCTTCAAGCGGAAGAGTTTGTTCAATCCCCGTAGGGTCGCAGCGCAATCCGCACTGCCACCGCCCATCCCGGCGGCCAACGGAAGGTTCTTCTCGATATGGATTTCCACACCGTGGGGGATGTTTTCTTCCCGCATAAGATAGTCCGCCGCCTGGTAGACGAGATTGTCCTCGACATTCTTGGTGATGAACGCTGATGCAGTGATATGGATTCCCGGTTCATCCTTCTTGGTGAAAGTGAGAACATCATGGATCTCCAAAGGGGCCATGACCATCTCCAGATTGTGGTACTGGTCCTCTCTCTTTCCCAAGACATCCAAGAACAGATTGACTTTCGCGTAGGCCTTCTCTTTGACCGTCCTGCCCATGAACTCACCCTTCCTCTTTGTTTTCACGTGGAACATTGGCATGTAAGAGAAAAAACTCTCGCGCCAGTTCCACAAATCCCGCGGGGTCGATCCGTTCGGCGCGGATGTTCCTGTCATAACCCATTTTCTCGAGAAAATCACCGGTTTTCACCTTGTCCACACCATAAGCGCTGTGCAGGTTGTTCACCAATGTCTTCCTTCTTTGCGCGAATGCGTTTCTGACAAAATCATGAAATCTCGATGTTTCACGTGGAACATCGGGTTTCTCTTTGACTGTCAAACTGATGACCGCACTACCGACCTCGGGTTTGGGGATGAACACCTCCCGCGGCACCCGGAAGCAGAACTCGGCTTCGGTGTGATGGTGGATGAAGACGCTCAAGGCGTTATAATCTTTGGTACTCGGCCGCGCCGTGAGTCTTTTGGCGACCTCGAGCTGTACCATGAGGACATACCTGTCAATCCGCCGGTTCTTCTCGAGACAGTTCGTGATGAAGGGTGTGGTTATATAATACGGCAAATTCGCCACAACGACAACATTTTCATAGGATTCGTCCAGTTTTTCCATCTCTTCGTCCAAATCGACTTTCAAGACATCCTCATGCAAGAGGGTGAAATTCTGGACATCCGCGAAAGCCTCTTTCAGCACCGCCACGAGCTTGTCGTCTATCTCGACCGCCAAGACATGCCCCGCCGCGGCGACGAGATAACGGGTCAGACTCCCCAGTCCCGGTCCGATTTCGATGACGAGCGTATTCTCGTCCAATGCCGCCGTCCGCATGATCTTTCTGAGAATCCCGTCATCAATGAGAAAATTCTGCCCGAACCGCTTTTTCAGCCGGATACGATGGCCCGCGAGGAGTTCCTTGACGGCTTTCGGCGTCGATATCTCCACAAGCTCACCACTCCTTCCGCAAGGACTGGTTCGGAAAGAGTTTGCGCTTCTTTCCGCTGATGAGAATCCTCAGGCCCTGTCTTTCCACTTCGAAATCGAGGCTTCCGATTTCGCCCTTCTCTCCGTCGAGGGTCCACCGATGTGATTCCACCGGGTGTATCCGGGCTTTTTCGACAGTCTTGCGGCTTATGCCGGGCAAACTTGTGGGATCGAATATGAACGAGAGGGCGTAGAGGATGTTGTTCAGGAACGGGATATGGCGATAGGTCACAAGATCGATGCGACCATCATCGAGCACCGGCGAATCGATCAGCTTGAACCCGGCCACGTGACGTGAGTTGACGACAAGCACCAGCGAGTAGTTCCCTTCGATGCGCTCTTGTCCGATTTCTACCTTCAACCGCATCTTCCTGATACGGAAGAACTGTTTCACGCCGGAGAGGACGTAGGCGAGATACCCGAACCTCTCTTTCATGTCGCTCGGTGTTCGGAAACTGATGTCCACATAATTCCCCAAAGCCGCGACATAGGTGAAATACCCTTGATTGGTCCGTACGACGTCCATTTTCGCAGATAGCCCCGCTCGGATCGTATCCAGGCTTTTGGGGAATTTTTTGCTTACACCCAAAGTGCGGGCGATGTCGCATGATGTGCCGGCGGGTACATAACCGACCAGTGGCCGTTTCTCGGTAAGGAAGATTCCGTTCAAGCATTCGTTGAACGTCCCGTCGCCACCGACGATGATGAGAAGGTCGGCGTTGTCTTCACAAGCTTTCTTTGCCAAGTCCACAGCGTGGGACGGGCGTTGGGTCTCCACTATGTTACACGTGAAACCTATCGATTCCACGTGTTCACGGATCAGTGGAATCACTTTTTGCGTTTTGCCACGACCGCTGATTGGATTGTAGATGACTGTGCATTTCTTCATATGACCACCAACATGTCAAGGTCTTGCCGTTTTCGAATCAACGCTTTATGTTCCACGTGGAACCTTCGCTGTCTTCGTAAAACAGGGAAAGAGCTCGCCCAAGCGAGCTCGCCTTCAATCCTGCAGACTTTGTGCGGCCGTGATGATCGCCGTGTTGTAGACATCGTCGATTGAACAGCCGCGCGAGAGGTCGTTCACGGGCTTGTTCAATCCGGCGAGGATCGGTCCCATGGCTTCAAAATTGCCGAGCCGTTGGGCGATCTTGTAGCCGATGTTGCCGGAATTCAAGTCGGGGAAGATGAACGTGTTCGCCTTTCCGGCGACAGGGCTTTCGGGGAACTTTTTCTCCGCGACGGACGGGACGATGGCCGTGTCGAACTGCATTTCGCCGTCGATGGCGAGTTCCGGTGCCTTTTTCTTGGCGATGCGGACGGCTTCGGCGACTTTCTTCGTCTCCTCGGTGACCGCGCTCTTGTTCGTGGAATACGAGAGCATGGCGACCCGGGGCTCGATATCGAACATAGCCGCGGCGTGAGCGGCTTCTATGGCGAAAACCGCCAAGTCTTTGGCTTCGGGATCGGGATTGATCGCACAATCGCCCATGATGTACTTCTCATCGCCTCTCACCATGAGGAAATAGCCGAAAGTCAACGAGAGATGCGGTTTCGTCTTGATGATCTGTAAAGCGGGCCTCACCGTGTCGGCCGTCGAATGGGCGGCTCCGGCCACGAGACCGTCCGCGTGGCCCATATAGACCATCATGGTCGCGAAATAGTTGGGACGTTTCAGGAGCTCTTGCGCCTCTTCGTAGGTGCATTTGCCACTGCGTCTCTCCACGAGTGCCTGGACGAACTCATTGTAGAGCTCCGATGTCCGGGGATCCACGACGCCTTCCGCGCCTGCAGCCGCTTTGTCGGGGTCGCCGACGAGAATGGGCTCGATGATGCCTTCCGCCGCCAACTTCTCCGTAGCCCGGACAATTCTCTCGTCTTCGGGCTCGGGAAATACGATGCGGACTCCCCGACCTTCGATACGGTTTTTCAGTTTGTCGATGACTGTCATATGACCACTCCTTTACCAAGCCCCATTATAGTGGATTTCGTCCGTTTTTACAATCGGATTCATGTGTCGGACGCATGCTTTTCGTGTTAGAATGGAACAGGGTGAACAACCATGACCAAACCGAACACCGTTCTATTCGACTTGGACGGCACACTCGTCGATTCCAACGAGATTATCATCGCCAGCTACATCCACGCTTATGAATCCCATCTCCCCTCCCGTGTTCCCGCCCGGGAGACCATCATCGAGCAGATCGGTCCCCCTTTGAAAGACACCTTCTCCAAACACACTTCTGATGCGGATACGATCCAAAAGCTCATCGATACCTATCTCGCCCATTACCGGGCGAACGAGCACGCATACTTCCGCCTTTACGACGGCGTGACGGAAGTGCTCGAGCGCCTCAAGTCGATGGGGCTCAATCTCGGCGTCGTCACCAGCAAGTTCAAGGAAGCGGCCATGCCGAGCATCATCCACTTCGGATTGGACCGTTATCTCGACTGCATCGTGACACTCGATGACGTGGACGAGCCCAAACCCTCCCCACAAGGTGTCCTGAAAGCTCTTGACCATTTCGAAAACGTACAAGGAGCGCTCTTTGTCGGCGACAACGAAAGTGACATCCTCGCCGGGAGGCGGGCCGGCGTTCTCACCGTCGGTGTCCGTTGGAGCATCAAGGGGGAAGCCGCTCTCGAAGCTGCGGATCCCGATCACATGATCGCGAGGATGGAAGACATTCTCGCCATCATAGATAACGAATAAGGAGGTCGCCACCATGAAAGAAGACTGCATCTTCTGCAAGATCGTCAACGGGGACATTCCCGCGTACAAGGTCTACGAGGACGAACACGTGTTGGCTTTTCTGGACATCACCCAAGGAACCCGCGGGCACACCCTGCTCGTTCCGAAGAAACATGTCGAGAACGCCTACGAGCTCAGCGAAGAAGATGCCGCCATGTTGTTCAAGCGGGTCCCGAAGATCGCCCGGGCCATAAGAGACGCTTTCGACCCGATCGGTATGAACATCCTCAACAACAACGACCAACCCCTGCAGAGCGTTTTCCACGTCCATGTCCACCTGATTCCCCGCTATGCGTCCGACGGCATGGTCCTCACGATGAAGGACCGTCAGGGCGAATACGCGAAAGAGGACTACGAAGCGGTCCAGGAGGCCATCAAGGACAGTCTCGGAGGCTGATAGCGGTCCCCCTCGCGCAAAAGCGCCTGCGAAATCATTCGCAGGCGCTTTTTCATGGCTGTTCCGGGGCTTCAAACGCCGAGATGGCGGGCGATGGTCCTCACCATGGCCCCTTTGGCACCGGTCTCTTTCTCGTATGCGGTGCCGGCGATGTCGAGATGGATCCAGGGAGTGTCATCATCCACGAATTTCTCCAAGAAGGCCCCGGCGATGCTGGCGCCGGCACCGACTCTCCCGCCGCTGTTCTTCATGTCGGCGACTTTGCTTTTGAGATCTTCGTGATGACCTGCACAGACGGGAAGACGCCAAAGACCCTCTTTGGTCTCCTCCGCGGCTTTCTGGAACTCCGTGAAGAAGTCGTCGTTGTTGGAGAAGGCCCCGGTGTGATGCTTTCCGAGCGCCCCGACAACGGCTCCGGTCAACGTCGCGACATCGATCAGCCGTCGGGCCTCCCTCTTTTGCGCATACCAGAGGGCGTCGGCCAGCGTGAGCCTGCCTTCGGCATCGGTGGAGATGATCTCGATGGTCTTGCCGGCGGCCGAGGTGATGATGTCGTCGGGAACATGGGCGTCGTCGCCGATCTTGTTGTCGGTGGCGGCGATGGTCACGCTGACATTCTTCTTGATGCCGCTCCGGACGACGGCTTCGAAGGCACCGAGCACGGTGGCCGCACCACCCATGTCCATCTTCATCGAGGGCATGCTGGTTACGGATTTGAGCGAATACCCGCCCGTGTCGTACATGATGCCTTTGCCGACAAGGCCGGTCTTCTCTTTCTCTCCCTCGGCGCCCGTGTATTCCAAATGGATGAGTTTGAGCGGGTCCTTGCTGCCGGCGTTCACGGCGAGGAAAGCGCCCATGCCGAGTTTCTCACAATCCTCTTTCTCGAGGATCTCCAGTTTCACATTGTCGTATTGTTTGAACTTCTCGACATATTCGGCGAGTTTTTCGGCGTTCAAGTGGTTATAGGGCGTGTTGACGAGATCCCGGGTGTTGTTGACGGCTTCACCCAGGATGATGCCGCGGTTGATCTCGTTTGTGTCGGCATCTTTCGCGTGATAGTGGATCGTTCTTTCGCCATTCTCGTCTTTCGTGGTCGGTTTGAACCGTTCAAACCGGTAGGCGACCATGAGGGTCTGCTCCATGACGTCTTTCGCGTTGTCGGCGGGGAATGTGTCGACGAGAAGCAGTGCGTCGTTCTCCAAATCTCCCACGGCTTGTCTGAACGCCTTCTCTTGTTTTTTGGCGCTCTCGAACGTGTCCTCGGGGAGGATGTGGACACTGGGGGCGGCGATGAGTCCCAAGGTGGCCACCGTTTTGTAACGTTTGCCCGCCATCTCTTTGAGCTTGCCGTTCAGTTTCTTGTCAAGCTCTTGAAACAAGGGCTTCTTTTCATCATGATAGATGATGAGCGATTTCTGCTCGCTCTCCAGGTGGAAATCCTGCTGTTCATGCAAGTGCATCGAATCCCTCCTATTTTATGATATCGGTACCGATGTAAGGGCGGAGCGCTTCGGGTACGATGACGCTTCCATCCTCTTGTTGGTTGTTCTCGAGAATCGCCACGACGGTCCTGCCCACGGCTAGGCCCGACCCGTTCAGGGTGTGGGCGAACTCCGGTTTCGCATCCTTGGCCCTGCGAAAACGGATGCCCCCGCGCCGGGCTTGGAAATCTTCGGCGTTGGAGATGCTGCCGATTTCCCGATAGCCTCCGTATGAAGGGACATAGACTTCAATGTCATACGTTTTGGCCATCGCGAACCCGAGATCGCCCGAACAGATCTCGACGACCCGGTAGGGCAGATCGAGTTTCTGCAGGACCTTCTCGCTGTGTCTGAGCATCTTCTCGAGTTCGTCATAGGATGTCTCCGGAGTCGTGAACTTGATGAGCTCGACCTTGTTGAACTGGTGTTGGCGGATGATGCCGCGGGTGTCTCTGCCGGCGCTGCCGATCTCTTGGCGGAAGGCCGTCGTGAAGGCGACATAATTGATGGGGAGGTCGGCGGCCGCGAGGATCTCGTCTCTGTGCATGTTGATGCCGGGCACTTCGGCGGTCGGGTTGAGATAGAGCCCGCGTTCATCCGTGAGCTTGAAGGCGTCGTCTTTGAACTTGGGGAGTTGTCCCGTCGCCGTCATCGCCCCTTCGTTCACGATGTAAGGGAGCAAGACCTCCTTATAGCCGTGCTCTTGGGCATGGAGATCGATCATGAAGTTGATCAGGGCGCGTTCAAGCCGGGCCCCCAGTCCTTTGTAGATGACGAAACGGCTGGCGGAAATTTTCGCCGCCCGTTCGAAATCGAGGATGTCGAGGTCCCGGGCGACTTCCCAATGCGGTTTCGGCTCGAAGGTGAAATCGGGTATCCTGCCGACTTTCCGCAATTCGACATTGTCGGTGTCGTCCTCGCCGACGGGAATGTCCGCATGGGGGACGTTGGGAACCTCGAGCATGGTTTCCTTGATCGTCTGTTCGATCCGCTTGAGTTCCTCTTCCATGTCACTGATCCGCTGTTTGTCCTTCTCGACCTCTTCCAACAACGGACCGACATCCTTCCCCTCGCGCTTGTGGATGCCGATGTTCTTGCTGATCTCGTTCCTTCTCGCCTTGAGCGACTCGATCTCTTTCAAGAGGGCTCGACGTCTTTCATCGCTTTTGACGATGTCTCGCAGATGACCATGGTCTTCACCGCGTTTGTTCAACCGTTCGACGATGTTTTCCAGGTCATCCCGCAACCTTTTCATGTCCAGCATATCATTTCCTCCTTGGTCCTTGGAATTGAGAACAAAAAACACCCGTCCCCAGACAGGGACGAGTGTGTTGCACCCGTGTTGCCACCCTAGTTGGCGCTTGCGCGCCCGCTCTGTCCGGTGTAACGGCCGGTCCCGGGAAGTTTTCCTTCCGCTCCGGGGTGGATTTCGCCCCTGCACACTGCCGGTTCCCAGCACCACCGGCTCTCTTCGAGAGTGCATCGGGACTACTTCGCCCCATCGACGCTTTGATACCTGGATTTTAGCAAACTACCCCGCCGTTGTCAATTGTTGCTGCGGGCGCGGTCCCTGGACCAAAGCCCCTCGCCAGAAAGCGAGGGGCGGAAGATGACGTCATCTCTCGAGGGGAGCGGTATCGAGGATCTCCGCTTCGTCCCCGTTTTCCCCCTGAGGGGGGACGATGGCGATATTGGCGACGGTATGGGCCTCGTCGAGACGCATGAGTCGCACACCCTGGGTCACACGCGAACTGCAAGAGATCTGGGCGACGGGCATCCGGATCATCGTGCCCCGGTCGGAAAAGAGGATGGCATCCTCGTCACCCCGGACACCCCGGAGTTTCTGCAGGGGGCCGTTCTTGTCGGTGATGTTCAAGGTCTTCACGCCTTTTCCGCCGCGGTTCTGACTTCTGTATTCGCTGATTCGCGTGCGTTTCCCGTATCCTTTCTCCGTCACGATGAGGATCTCTTGGCGGTCTTCGTCGACCATCGCCGCGCCGACGACCTGTTCATGCTCCTCCAGACGGATGCCCCGGACGCCCGTGGCGACACGACCCATCGGGCGGACCGTCTCTTCATTGAAACGGATGGCTTTCCCGTTGGAAGCGCCGATGATGATGTCCATGTCTCCGCGGGTCAGTTTGACATCCAGGAGTTCGTCTTCATCGCGGAGGTTGATCGCCCGGATGCCCGTTGTGCGGATATTCTGGAAGTCTTCGATCGGGGTCCGTTTGACAAGCCCCTTCTTCGTGATGAAGAAAAGATACTCGGGGCGTTGGAAATCCTTGATGGGAGTCACCGCCTGGAGATGTTCCCCTTTTTCCAACTCGAGCAGATTCACCAGCGGAAGCCCTTTCGAGGTGCGGCCGAACACGGGGATCCTGTAGCCCTTGATTTTATACACGCGGCCGTAGTTGGTGAAAAAGAGCAGCCAGTCATGGGTGGAGGTGTAGAGGATGTGCTCCACGGCGTCGTCTTCATGCATCTTGATTCCGGTCATGCCCTTGCCGCCGCGGTGTTGTGTCCTATAACCCTCGACGGACATGCGCTTGCAATAACCGGCCTGGGTGATGGTGACGATGACATCCTCCCGGGGGATGAGATCCTCGTCCTCGAGATCGAGGTCGATCGCGAGGGATATCTCCGTGCGTCTCTCATCGCCGTAACGCGCCTTCAGTCCCAGCAGGTCCTCGCGGATGACCTCCCGCTTTTTGTCTTCGCTTGCGAGGATGGCCCGGTATTCTTCGATCCTTTCTCGCAAGGTCTCCAACTCTTCGCCGATTTTTTCGCGTTCGAGTCCGGAGAGTCTCCTGAGACGCATCTCGAGGATGGCCTGGGCTTGTTCGGGAGAGAGTCCGAACTTCTCGACGAGTTGCCGGTCGGCATCGTCATAAGCGTTCTTGATGACCTCGATGACGGCATCGATATCGGCCAGGGCCTTGAGGAGGCCTTCGAGGATGTGGGCCCGGGCCACAGCCTTGTCGAGGTCATGACGGGTCTTCTTGGTGAGGACCTCAATCTGGTGGGAGAGATAGTGGCTGATGGCTCCCTTGAGGGAGAGGACTTCGGGCTTGCCGTCGACGAGGGCGAGCATGTTCACGCCGAAGGAGGTCTGCAGGGGGGTGTGTTTGTAGAGGTTGTTCAGCGTGACCTCGGCGTTCACGCCCTTGCGGAGTTCGATGATGATCTTGATGCCTTCACGGTTCGATTCGTCGCGAAGGTCGGTGATGCCTTCAATGCGTTTCTCTTTCGCCAGTTCGGCGATCTTCTCGATGAGGCGGGTCTTGTTGACCATGTAGGGGATCTCGGTCACCGTGATCGTCTGCTTCCCGTTTTGGGAGCCGGTGACCTCCGTCCGGGCCCGGACCTTGAATGAGCCGCTTCCCGTCTCATAGGCCTGCCGCAGTCCGGAAAGCCCCATGATGGTCCCGCCGGTCGGAAAATCGGGCCCCTTGACAATGCTCATGAGGTCGTCGAGAGTGATGTCGGGCTCATCCATGTAAGCGAGGACCCCGTCCACGACTTCGTTCAGATTGTGCGGGGGGATGTTCGTCGCCATACCCACAGCGATGCCGGTGGAGCCGTTCACGAGCAGGTTCGGGAACTTCGCGGGAAGCACCGAAGGTTCGCTCTCGGTGCCGTCGTAGTTCTCTTCGAACTTCACGGTGTTCTTCTTGATGTCTTTCAACATCTCGACCGAGATCTTGCCCATCCTCGCTTCGGTGTAACGCATGGCCGCGGCACCATCCCCGTCGATCGAGCCGAAGTTGCCGTGACCGTCCACCAGCGGATAGCGATAACTGAACGGTTGCGCCATGCGGACCATGGCGTCATAGATCGCCGTATCGCCGTGGGGATGGTATTTACCCATGACATCCCCGACGATCCGGGCGGATTTCTTGTAGGGTTTGTCGGGATGGACACCCAGTTCGTCCATGCCGTAGAGGATGCGCCTGTGGACGGGTTTCATGCCGTCACGCGCATCGGGAAGGGCCCGGGAGACGATGACGCTCATCGCGTAGTCCATGAAGGAATTCTTCATCTCGTGGTTGATGTTGATGTTGTTGATCTTGTCGAAATCGTTCGGTTTCATTGCATCCATGGCTGATCGCTCCTAAATGTCGAGGTTCTTGACGTATTCGGCGTTTTCTTCGATGAATTCGCGTCGTTGGGAAACATCGTCTCCCATGAGCATGCTGAAGAGTCTGTTGGCCTCTAAGGCGTCATCCAGAGTGACCTTCAGAAGGGTGCGATGCTCGGGGTCCATCGTCGTTTCCCAAAGTTGCAGGGCGTTCATCTCTCCGAGTCCTTTGTAGCGTTGGACCGAAGTCTTTTTGGGCAGCTGGCGGATTTTTTCCTCCTTCTCTTTTTCCGTGAAGGCATAATCGACCTGTTTGCCCGTTTGCAGTTTATAGAGGGGCGGTTGGGCGATGTAGACATAGCCCCTCTCGATCAAGGGCCGCATGTGCCGGAAGAGGAAGGTCAGGAGGAGGGTGCGGATATGGGCGCCGTCGACATCGGCGTCGGTCATGATGACAATCTTGTGATAGCGGACGAGGTCGGGATTGAACTCGTCGCCGATACCGGTCCCGAAAGCCTGGATCATGGAGACGATTTCCTTGTTGGCCACGATCTTGTCCATGCGCGCCTTCTCGACATTCAGGACTTTCCCGCGCAAGGGGAGTATCGCCTGGAATCCGGAGTCGCGCCCCTGTTTGGCGCTACCCCCCGCGGAATCCCCCTCCACGATATAGAGCTCGGCCTTCGCGGGGTCTTTTTCCCGACAATCCGCGAGTTTCGAGGCGAATCCGAGCCCGTCGAGGGGGCTCTTCCGTCTTGTGGCTTCTCTGGCCTTCTTCGCGGCGATACGGGCCCGCGAGGCGAGCAGGGCCTTCTCGACGATGACCCGGGCATCGCTCGGGTTCTCGAGGAGATGGCGTTCGAGTCCTTCGGAGAGGGTCTGGGCGACGGCCCGCCGGACTTCGGTGTTTCCCAGTTTGGCCTTGGTCTGGCCCTCGAACTGCGGGTCCGGGTGTTTCACACTGATGATGGCCGTGAGCCCTTCCCGGGTGTCTTCGCCCAGCAGGGATTCATCCTTCCGGAAGAGGTTCTGTTCTCTGCCGTAGTTGTTAAGGATGCGTGTCAAGGTCATCTTGAATCCTTCTTCGTGGGTTCCGCCTTCGATATTGTGGATGTTGTTGGCGAAGGGGAAGATGTTCTGGCTGAAGGAATTGTTGTATTGCAGGGCTATCTCGACGATGATGCCCTCGATGGTGCCCTCGGTGTAGATGACCTCTTCGTGGAGGACCTCCTTGTTCTTGTTCAGATATTCCACATATTCCTTGATTCCGCCTTCATAATGGTATGATACGCTCTGCGTCCCTTCTGTCCGGAGATCGTTCAACGTGAAAGTGATGCCCTTGTTCAAGAAGGCCATCTGCTGGATGCGCAGGCGGAGGATCTCGAAGTCGTAGTGTGTCGTCTCTTGGAAGACGTCGGGATCGGCCTTGAAGGTGATCTTCGTGCCGGTCTTGTCCGTCGGGCCGCGTTCCTGCAACGGGCATTGGGTGATCCCTTTCTCGTAGCGTTGGAAATACTCGACACCGTCGCGATGGATCTCCACTTCCAACCAGGCGCTCAAGGCGTTGACGACACTGGCGCCGACACCGTGGAGGCCCCCCGACACCTTGTAGGTCTTGTCGTCGAACTTGCCCCCTGCGTGCAGGGTCGTCAGGATGGTCTCCACCGCGGGGAGTCCGCTTTTGGGGTGGGTGTCGACGGGAATGCCCCGCCCGTCGTCGGTGACCTCGATGATGTCATCGTCGCGGATATTCACGTCGATGGAGCTGGCATAGCCCGCCAAAGCTTCATCGACGGCATTGTCGACGATTTCCCATACCAGATGGTGGAGACCTCTGGGGCCCGTGGACCCGATGAACATCCCGGGCCTTTTCTTGACGGCCTCCAGCCCTTCGAGAATCTGGATGTTCCGGGAGTCGTAGTTCCCATAATCATTCCTGTCTTGGTCCATAGTTGCTCACTCCTTCTATTTTGCCGGCATGTATCTTGAACACTTTCCCTTTTTTCAAGCTCTCCGGATGCACGGCCCCTTCCCGTGTGGTGGTGATGAAAACCTGCCCGTCTTTGTCCAAAAGACGGACCAGCTTCTTTTGTCTGTTCTCATCAAGCTCGCTGAAGACATCGTCGAGAAGGATGACCGGTGTCACGCCACGTTGTTCCCGTATGATCTCGACAACGGCAATCTTGAGTGCGATCGCGAGACTCCTGAACTGTCCTTGCGAACCCTTCGTCTTGAAGGTCTCGTTTCCCGAATAAAGGCCACAATCATCCCGGTGTGGCCCGATTGACGTGGAGCCGGTCAAGATGTCGATTCTCCTTTTTTTCCGCAAGGCCTCTTCGAACCCTTCCGCGTCCGCTGAAGGTTCATAGCGAATCTCGACAGGGTCTTCGGCGCTCATTTCCGCATAGATGGTTCCGGCGTATCGCCCGAGCTCAGCGATGAAATCCCTCCGGGCGACGATGATTTTCTTGGCATAGTGGGCGAGTTGTTCACCGAGGACTTCCAGAAGCGAATCGGGGGCCTTCTTGTTCTTCGCCAGGGTCTTGAGGTATTCGTTCCTCTCCTTGAGCAGTTTTCGGTAGCGGGCGAGATGGCGGATATGCCGTCTGTCGAACTGGGAGATTCCCTGGTCGAGAAAACGCCGGCGGTCCGCCGGTGATCCTTTGACAAGCTCTAAATCCTCGGGAGCGAACATGACCACGTGCAAATGGCCGATGTGGTCGGACAGGCGCGGTTGTTCGACGTCATTACGGCGAATCCGCTTGCCTTGTTCGGATATGATGACTTCCAGCCGTTCACGCCTTCCGGCAAGGTCGCATCTCGCTTGTGCCTTGGCGAACGACTCCCCTTCCCGGATCAAGGGCGTGTCGAGGTTCGTCCGGTGTGATTTGGCGAGTCCGAGGACATGGATGGCCTCCAGAATGGTCGTCTTGCCTTGGGCGTTCTCACCGACAATGATGTTCATGGCCGCGTCGCATTCCATCTCGAGGTTTTGATAGAGTCGGAAGTTCCTCAGTTCGAGGGACTCAATCCTGCTTCTTGACAATCTTGTAGACCCCTTCTTCCGGGATGTCCACCACCGAGCCCGGATAGAGTTTCCGGCCCCGTCGGTGTTCTCTTTCTCCATCCACACGGATATCCTCTTCCGCTAGGATGACCTTGGCTTCTCCTCCCGTGGTCACATGATTGATATATTTCAAAAATTGGCCCAGCGTGATCGATTCGGTCGCGATCGGAATCTTCTCCATGATCTGCACACATCCTCAGTTGTTTTCATATATATTACTTTGTTATTATATCATAAATACTATTACTAGAGAAGGTCTGTTCGACACCAAGGCAAAAAAAAACCACGAATCGTGGTTTTTTTTGCGTCTAATCGGTTTTTACGGGCAACACGAGCTGCAACATGTCCTCGTCGTATTCGCCGGTTATGACGAAAGGACGTATCTCTCCGGTGAATTTTACCGTGACCTCGCTCGAGTTGAACACGCGCAAAGCCTCGAGGATGTATTTCGAGCTGAAAGCGATCTTCAATGGTGAACCGACAATCTCGTCGACGGGGTGGACCTCTTCGAGCACGCGGCCAATCTCGGGAGAGTTCGAAGAGATTTCGACGACGTTGTCCTGGCGGACATCGAGTTTCACGATCGCGTTCTTGCCGTCACGGCTCGACAGGAGGCTCGCCCGTTCGATAGCCGTGATGAGTTGTTCTTTGTTGAACTTGATTTGCACGGGATATTCCTCGGGGATGAGTTTGCCGGTCTCGGGATAATTCCCTTCGAGAAGCCGCGAGAGGAAGAGGACGTTGTCGTACTCGAAAAGGACGCGGTTCTGGTCGAAATGAATCCTTACGTTCTCCTGGTTGTTCTCGAGGATTTTCATGAGCTCTTCCAAACTTTTGCCCGGGATGATGACATTCATCGGATCATAGGTGTTTTCGAGTTGGATTTTCTTCTGACTGAGACGGTAGCTGTCCGTGGCGACACCGGTCAACTGTTCGCCGTCGATGGTAAAGTTCACGCCGGTGAGGATGGGTCTGTTCTCGATGGTCGAGGTGGCAAAGGCCGTCTGGCGGATGATCGTCTTCAGTGTGCGGACATTGACTTCGATGACCTCCGATTGTTTCTTGAAGACGATGTTGGGATAATCCTCGAGGTCGAGAAGGTTGAGGGTTATGTCGGAATGGTCGGCTTCGATTCGCAACATATTGTCTTCGCCTTCGGTGAGGGACACCATCTGGCCGTCCAGTTTCCTCACAATTTCGATGAAGTACTTGCCGGGAACGAGGACGGAGCCCTCTTTCTCGATATCAAGTCCGTCTCCTTCCATCAAGACCTTGATGGATATGTCGGAGTTGCTGGTGGTGATGGCGAGGGTCTTCTCCTCCACGTCGATCTTGATGCCTTGCAGCGCTGGATTGGGGGTTTTACTGGAGAGGGCCTTCTGGGCTATAAGAAGATGGTAGAGCAACCGGTCTTTGTTCACTTGGATGCGCATGTCATCACCTCGGTTTCATTCCTACATTCTTTCTCTTTTATTTGTTGTTGATTATTAGGGTCTTGTGGAAATGGGGAAATCTTCGTATTTCATATCTATTATACCACAAAAGGGGCTTTCCATGTACGTTTTTTCAAGAGTTTTCTCCACACTTGTGTTTGAGTTTTTCAACATCATTCTTCACATTGTGGTCGATTTGCAATTCATTGTTGACTTTCTCGACAGAATGCATGACGGTGGAATGGTCGCGGTTGTTGAAATAGGTGCCGATCCGCTTGTAAGGGAGGTCATAGAGTTCTTTGATGAGATGCATGGCGATCTGGCGGGGATAGACATATTGGCGGGACCTCTTCTTGGAGACGAGGTCGCTCGTGGAAATGTTGTAATAGTCGCTCACGACGGAAAGGAGGTTGCGGATCTTGTTGCGGAGATAGTCGTGTTCACCGCGCCGCGGTCGGACGAGATTCTCTAGAGCGGTTTCGGCATTCTTCACTGTGAAATCGTAATCGAAAGCGGTACAATAGAAAAGGACACGTTTCAAGGCGCCTTCAAGTTCACGGACGTTGTTGTCGAAGACGCTGGCGATATATTCGATGACCTTGCCGGGGATCATGTCGGTCTCGCTCGTCTCGGCGAGGAGTTTCTTCTCCAGAATCTTGATGCGATGGTCCAGGTCGGGCCGGTTGATGTCGACGGTGACTCCCCAGGAAAAACGGGAAGTCAGACGGTTCATGATGTCCTGCAAGTCGCTCGCCTTGCGGTCCGAAGTGATGACGATCTGTTTTTGCTTGTTGTGGAGCTGCTCAAACAGTTTGAAGAACTCTTCTTGCGATTTTTCCTTTTTCGCGAGGAACTGGATGTCGTCCACGAGGAGGACGTCGACGTCACGGTAGATGTTGTTGAACTCGCTGTATTTCTTTTTGCTCGCATAGCGGACATAGTCCTCGACGAACTGGTCGGCTTTGACATAGAGGACCTTCGTGTTGATGTCGCCTTCCAGGATGTAGTTGCCGATGCATTGCATGAGGTGGGTCTTGCCCAGCCCCACGTCACCGAAAATGTATAACGGGTTGGCCACGATGCCCGGCTGGTCGGCGATTTTGATCGCGGAAGTGTAGGCAAGGCGGTTGGAATGACCCACGACAAAATTGCCGAACGTGTAGGAGGGGTTCAGGTTCGCGTTCAAGTGGGCCTCTTCGAATTTTTGATGGTCGGGGACATTGACACCGAACGCCTTGTCGTTGCTCATTTCCTTCTCGGCCTGGTTTTTGGTGATGAGACGGTATTCATAACGCTCATCGACATAGTTTTCCAAGAGCCGGTTCATCTTCTGGAGATAGACGAGTTCGATCCTCTTCTTGATGAACTCGTTGTCGACCATGAGATAGACATAGTTGTTCTTCACTTTATAGACAGAGTCGACGGACGCGAAGATCTCTTCAAATGTGCTGTCTTCGAGCTGCATCTCGAGCTGGCCCTTGACTTCCTGCCATATGTCGATGTGTTGGTCCATGCTTTCACCTCCCGGGCGTTACTATTCTAGCACAACACAGTAGCAAAAAAAACTCTAAATTATCGACGAAAAATGTGGAAAACTTATCTTTCCATAACCTTTCCCCACAGATGCATCAATGGACTTGATCGCTCGATAAAGCGGAAAAACTTCCTTTCCACTTTTCCACACCGTCCGTGTTTCCCCATTCCCACTTTTCCACATGGTCGGATGAGGAAACATGATGTTCATGCTGTTTGTCGGTGTGGAAAACTTCTTTGAAATATTTGCAAATACACCGGTTTCCCTTTATCAGTTGACAGAGAGCCAACGATTGTATATAATCTATAAACGCGCGGTTTCACCGCATCATGGAGGTGCGACACATGAAAAGGACTTATCAGCCCAACCGGAAGAAAAAAGCGCGGAAACAGGGCTTCCGCCAACGCATGTCCTCGCCCGCCGGGCGTAGGGTTCTCGCCAAAAGGCGGGCAAAGAAACGCAGTCGCCTATCGGCATGACAACCGAATAAGAGAAAACGGATCTTTGTTACTTGTGAACACCTGAAAAGATTTATTTCAGGTGTTTTTCATTGAGAGTACCAAGACAGCACGACCAGACCGGAGGTGAGCGGGTGAAAAAGAAATTTCGCATCAAGAAACCGGATGAGATCAAGGAGCTCCTCGAGGCGCGCAATGTCAAAAGGAACGCGTATTTCAGCGTTTACAAAGGCCCGGGGAAGAAAGGACGTTTCCGTTACGCGATCAGTGTTCCGCAGAAATTCGGCAAGGCGGTGCGTCGCAACAAAGTGAAACGCCAACTCCGCATGATCATCAAGGATTTGGACATCCACGAGAACATCGACCTTTTCGTCATCGTCCACGCCCGTTCCGCCCAACTGTGTTTTCAGGAACTGGAAAAGGAGTTGGTGAAACTCGTGAAAAGACACCGAATCAAATATTGCAACCGAGAGGTGAGAAGATGAGACGCAAGACCATCATGAAGACGCTCATGCTCCTGCTTGTCATCGGCAGTGTGTTCCTCTTGAGCGGATGCAACACCGAGCACTACACGCGACCCATCGATTACGTCGGAGAGGAGACGACCTATGCCGACGGGATCTTCGACGGCGTCGAGGGATACGAATGGACATACCGGAACGCGATCCGGGACACCGATCGCGCCCGACTCGGAGAGAACGGACATATCAGGGTGACGTTGGACAGAGGTATAGATGCGCTCGAGATCGAATTCACAAGACATGAATTCGATTCATACGTCGCCATCGAGGTTCTTCTTGACGACAATCTCGTCGGGGAGATGGAATATGACGGACCGGTGAGAGAGCCCGACACACTGACCCTCTCGGGTCTCGAAATCTCGGGTGATGTCACCCTCAGGATCCAAAGGTCCGAAGGACAACCCCTCATCGAAGCCGTAACCTGGACCGAATATGACGAGGATCCCGCCACGCATACCCAGACTTTCACGGATTTCACCGATGAGACCGGTGATATCAGCGGATTCGGCTGGGTGCAATGGATCGTCAGACAACTCGCGAACCTGATCTACAATATCAGTTATGCTCTCGGCGGGATGTATATCGTGGGACTTCTCATCGTGACCCTCATCATCCGGATCGTCGGTTGGCCGATCTATTCCAAGAGCACCGCGATGAGCGCGAACATGCAGATCGCACAACCCGAGATCGAGAAACTCAAGGAGAAATACCAGGACAAGAAGGACCAGGCGAGCCAACAGAAGATGCAGCAGGAGATGCTGCAGATCTACCGCAAATACAATATCAACCCGGTGGGATGCCTCTTCCCCTTCCTGCAGATGCCGATCTTCATCGCGATGTACCAGGTCGTGAGAAGACTCCCGCTCACCGAACGCTATCACGACTTGGACTACCGGTTCCTCTGGTTCGATTTCCAAGCGGAACCCGACGGGTTCGGTCTGGCGCAAAACTGGCAGTTCTTCCTGCTCGCGGGCATTGTCGGGGTCACCATGTTCCTCTATCAGCGTTACGCGATGAAGCGTCCCGAGTATATGCGGAACAAGAAATACGAGACCGCCCAGCAACAACAGACCCAGAAGACGATGAAGTACATGATGTATTTCATGGTCATCATGCTGACGGCGATCGCGTTCACGAACTTGGGCATCGCCTTCTATTGGATTGTCGGTAACCTCTTCCAATTCGTCCAGACCCGTTACAACCGTAAACGTATGTACCAGAAATTCTTCGCGAACAAAGAAAGCGCGTGAGGGTGAGAATCATGAACAAAGTCACGTTCGAGACCAAATCACTTGCAGAGGCGAAAGAGATCGCCGAAGAGAAACTCCGGGTCAACCGTCGTCACATCAAGTTCGAGACCAGGGAGATCAAGGGCCTTCTGGGCATCCGGAAAGGGTATGAAGTCGAAGCCTCGATCGATGTCGACCCCGTCGAACTCGGACGCGAGGTTTTGACGGGACTTTTCGCAGATATGCGCGTCAAGGCCGAAATCAAGGTCGAACAACCTGCCGAGGGGGAGGTCGTCTATGATTGCGATACGGACGCCAACCCGGTGCTCATCGGCAAGAACGGCAAGACACTCGAGGGCATACAGGCGTATCTGCGAAACCTGCTGAACGTCTATACCACCGACTATCTCCTCGTCGTCGTCGATATCGGGGGATACAGGAAGAACCGCAAGAAGAAACTCGAGATTCTCGCCACCCAGACGGCCAAGGAAGTCGCACGGACGAAGACCGAGGTCAAGCTGAGCCCGATGAACGCCTATGAGAGGCGCATCATCCATACCAAACTCGCCGACTGGAACGACGTCTACACCAAATCCGAGGGCGAAAAGGACAAACGCCACCTCGTCATCAAGCCGAAGAAGAAATGAGACTCATCGCAGGGCTCGGCAATCCCGGCAGGAAATATTCCCGTACCCGACACAACATCGGTTTTCTCTGTCTGGAGGCCTTCGCGGCCAACAAAGGGTTGGCCTTCCGATACAACAAGAAAGTCAAGGGAAAAATCGCCCGCCACCAAGACACCCTCCTCTTGAAGCCCTCGACCTACATGAACCTCTCGGGAGAGAGTGTGAAAGCGGCACTGGACTATTATCGCATCCCGCTTTCGGGACTCGTCGTCGTCCACGATGATCTCGACCTCGACACGGGACGGCTCCGTTTGCGGGAAAAAGGCGGGACGGGGGGCCACAAAGGGCTCTCGTCCATCATCGCCCATACTGGTGGGGAAAGCTTCAAGCGCATCCGCTTCGGCATCGGTGAGAGCGGCCTTCTCGACGCGAGCGACTATGTCCTCTCACGTTTCACCGAAGCGGAGGGGGACGCGGTCATCGAAAGCATCCGGACGGTCGCGGAGATTATCGACGCCCTCGCTGATGGTGAGGATTTCACCACGCTCATGAACAAGTACAATGTGCGCAGAGATGAAGATAAGAACGACGACTGAGAGACAGACAGGTAAAATGCGGATGAACACGGGCGTCCAACGCCGGGCGTCCGCATGTCTGCGTGGAGGTTCTCCATGAAGAGAGTGCTGCCACTGTTGGAAGACACGGAGTTTTTCCGGAAGTTTTCCGAAGCGCTGCAGACGAAACGCACCATCGAGATCACCAACACCACGGAAGATTTCGCCGTGTTTTTCGTCGTCGCCCTGCATCATATGACCGACCGGGACATCATCGTCGTCAACCACAACCTCTATCACGCCCAGAAGACCTATGACAGCCTCACCACGCTGCTCGACGGGAATGCGGGCTTCTTTCCACAGGACGAGTTCCTCACCACCGAGATGTTAGCGATGAGCGAGGACTTGAAATTCCAACGGCTCGATACCGTGCGAAATCTCATCGGCAAGCGCAAGAATTTGGTGGTCACACACACGACGGGGCTGGTGAAGCACCTTCTGCCCCGGAAAAAGTTCGAAGGGATCTATGAAACGTTCAGGGAAGGTGACGATGTCGATCTCGAATCGTTTTTCGCAAGACTGGTCGAACTAGGATATCAAGCCACCCCGACCGTCGAAAGGGTGGGTGAATTCGCCCGCCGCGGCAGTATCGTGGACATCTACCTTCCCGACCACGACGATCCGGTGCGGCTCGACCTTTTCGACACCGAAATCGACTCGCTCCGGTATTTCGATGTCAAGACCCAACGCTCGAAAAAGCGGATCGACGCT
This sequence comes from Mollicutes bacterium, assembly GCA_003551455.1. The sequence goes on from PUMR01000062.1 coordinate 25,303, forward strand.
TTCACCCTGACGCCCCGGACCGAATTCTTCTATACTCCCGAAGAGGTCGCCACCATCGAGAAGAATGTCCATGACAAACTTGCCCGGGAGGATTTCTCCGAAGAGACGAGAGAAAGGGTGGCCGAAGAGATAGCCGCCTTGAAGAACCACGAGAAGAAAGACCAGCTCGCCCGCTACATGGCTTTTTCGGAGACGGTTCCGGAGACCATCACCGACTATCTGGACGATCCCTTGCTCGTCACTATCGACCATGAACGCATCAAGAGCGCCTATGCCCACATACGCGACGATCTCGCGGAATGGATGACGGAATCGGGCGACTATCCCAAGCTGGGCTTCTCTTTCCTCAAAGACCCCGACAACATCGATCATGCGAAACGGATAGCCCTGAACCCCCTCCCGATGAAGGAAGCTTCCGCCGCCCGCCTCCCCTTGCGTATCAAGGAAGGAATCCGCTACAACAACAACATCCACATGTTCATCAAAGACCTCAAACGCTATGAGGGGCATGTGACCGTCCTCGTGACGCTCGCCGACGAGAAGCGCCTCGACGGCCTCACGAACATCCTCGAGGGTAAGGTCCCCTACAGGGTTCTCGGAAGCGACGATCCGCCGTTCAAGAAGAAGCTGAACCTCGTCGTTCAGGACAATCCCCTCTCGTTCGAATGGTTCGACACCTCGTTCGTACTCCTTGCGGATGCGGACATCTTCAAAGAGGTCTCGACGAAAAAAGCCAGACGCCGGCGGCGAGTCTTTAAAGACACGGAAAGGGTCCCCACGGCCGAGTCCTTGCAAAAGGGCGACTACATCGTCCACTATGACCACGGTATCGGCAGATTCCTGGGCATCGAGACCATGGAGGTGCAGGGCAAGACGAACGATTACATCGTCATCGCCTACAAGGGCGACGACAAACTCTACATCCCGGTCGAGAGCATCCATCTCATCCAGCGTTTCGTGGCCACCGAAGGCACCGTTCCCAGACTCAACAAACTCGGCAGCGCCGAATGGGCGAAGACGAAGCGGAGGGTGCGCAAGAAGGCCGCGGACATCGCCGCGGGACTCATCGAGCTCTATGCGGCGAGAGAGCGGGTCAAGGGACACGCTTTCAGCGAGGACACCGACCTGATGACGGAGTTCGAGGCCGAATTCCTCTATGAAGAGACCGACGACCAAAAGCGGGCGATCGAGGCGGTCAAGGTCGACATGGAGAAAGAGACCCCGATGGACAGACTCATCTGTGGCGATGTGGGCTACGGCAAGACCGAAGTGGCTCTCCGCGCCGCTTTCAAAGCCATCCTCGACAACAAGCAGGTCGTGTATCTCGCCCCCACGACCGTCCTCTCGAGACAGCACTACTACACCTTCAAGGACCGGCTGGAGCGCCACGGGGTGAAAGTGGCCCTCTTGAACCGGTTCGTCAGGAGAAAACGGCAGAAAGAGTTCATCAAGGGTATCGAGGAAGGAACGGTCGATGTCGTGATCGGCACCCACCGGTTGCTTTCCAAAGACATCCGCTACAAAAACCTCGGACTCCTCATCGTCGACGAAGAACAGCGATTCGGCGTTGAACACAAAGAGAAGATCAAACAGTTGAAATTGAACATCGACGTCCTCTCGCTCTCGGCCACGCCGATCCCGAGGACTCTGCAGATGGCGATGACCGACGTGAAACAGATGAGCCTCATCGAGACGCCCCCGAAAGACCGTTTTCCCGTACAGACCTATGTCCTCCGACGCAACGACCATGTCATCAAGGACGCCATCGAGCGTGAACTGGGGCGCAAAGGACAGGTGTTCTATCTCCACAACCGCATCGAGACCATCGAAGAGGTGGCCCATGATTTGCGCAAGCTCGTCCCCGACGCGAAAATCGGTGTGGCCCACGGCCAGATGGAGCGGTTCAAGCTCGAGAATGTGATGCGCGGCTTCCTGGACCACCGGTACGACGTCCTCGTCTCCACGACCATCATCGAGACCGGTCTGGACATCCCCAACGCCAATACGTTGATCGTGCATGAGGCCGACCGGCTGGGCCTCGCTCAGCTCTACCAGATCCGCGGCCGTGTCGGCAGAAGCAACCGGATCGCCTACAGCTATCTCATGTACGACAAGGACAAGAAACTCAACGAGGAGGCGACCAAGCGTCTGCAGGCCATCAAGGAGTTCACCGAGCTCGGCAGCGGCTACAAGATCGCCCAGAGGGACCTGGCCATCCGGGGAGCGGGAGACCTTCTCGGCACGGAACAGTCCGGGTTCATCGACAGCGTCGGCATCGACCTCTTCATGGAAATCCTGAAAGAGGAGATCGACAAGGCCAAGGATGAGACCCGCACTGAAGACGCAAAAGAGACGGAAGAACGGAGAAAGACGCTGAAACTCGCGGTCAGCCGCTCCATTCCCGAAAGCTACATCCCCGATGACGACCAACGGGTGGCATTCCATCGCCGCATCGCCGCCTTGGCGGACCAAGAAGAGATGCGAGCCCTCCAAGACGAATGCGAAGACCGTTTCGGCCCGCTTCCCGAGGACATGCGCATCTACATGCTCGCGAAGCTGTATGAGAATCTCGCTTTGTCGAAGGATGTGGAGAAAGTCCGGGAGGATGGACGCAAGATCGTTTTCACGCTATCGAAAGAGGCCAGCCGGGACATCCACGGCGACCTCCTGTTCGGGAAGGCGAATGAACTCTCCCGGTTCATCCACATGAGTTACCGACAGGGAAGACTCTCGGTGACGATCGAGAAGGGGAAGGTGTCGAGCCACCCGCTCGAGTTGATCGTCCCGTTGTTGGAAAGCATATGAAAAGACCCGGCCTCGAGGCCGGGTCTTTGCTTGTTGGCGTCAGATGTTCGTGATGAGCAACGACGAGATCAGGGTCAGGCGGATGAAGTAGAAATAGATGAGTGTTCCGAAAAGGTAGTGGTGGATGGAAATCAGGTCGCGGTTGATGATGATGCCTTTCACGTAACGCCGCAGATAGTAGCCGAAAGCGAATATCCCTCCGAGCAGCGCCGCCGATTCGAAGACGATGAAGACGATGTCCATCGCGGTGATGGAGGGGAGGTCACCGGCCCATTCGAGCGCGTTGACGGTGATGACATAGGTCGTCGGGATCAAGGGGAGGACCAGAAGCAAAACCAGAAGACACAACGGCACGCTGTCGGCGGTGCTCAATTTGACGATTTTCCTCCCGATGAGGAAAAAGACCAGGGGATGGAAGATGAACGTGTAGAAAAAGACGACCGTCGACAAGATTTCCGCCCAACGGTCATCGACGAAGACATGGGCGTAGATGCCGATGAAATAGATGGCGAAAGTCGCCACTATGACAAGGCGAGCAATCCGGATGATGCTGCGCATGGGTTCCTCCTTAATATGTCCGGGGATGGAAATCGCGGCTGGTGGGGATGGTCATGCGTATCCATGCGAATTATACCATACATCTTTGTATTGCGAAACCGCCTTTATCATTCCGTGTAGGCGGAGATGGCCTTCATGAGTTTCTCGAAGCGTTTGGGTTTCAAGGATTGGGCGCCGTCACTGAAGGCCTGGAAGGGGTTGTTGTGGACCTCGATCATCAGTCCGTCCGCCCCGGCGGCGATGGAAGCTCGGGCCAGACCTTCGACCAAGCGGTAGTCACCGGCTGCGTGCGAAGGGTCGACAATCACCGGGAGGTCGGTGATCTGTTTGGCATAGAGCATGCCGTTCAAGTCCAGCGTGTGGCGTGTGGCGGAGTCGAAAGTGCGGATACCGCGTTCGCAGAGGATGACATCGCGATTTCCGTGCATGATGAGGTATTCGGCGCTCAAGAGCCATTCTTCGACGGTGTTGGCGAACCCGCGTTTCAAGAGGACGGGTCTTTTCGCTTTTCCGAGAGCTTTGAGCAAATCATGGTTCTGCATGTTCCGCGCACCGACCTGGATGATGTCGACATGTTCCTCGAAAAGCGGCAGGTCCGCTTTGTCCATGATTTCGCTCACGGCGAAAAGGCCGAACGCATCGGCGGCCTTCCTGAGATGGAGGAGGCCCTCGCGTTCGAGGCCCTGGAAAGCGTGGGGGCTCGTCCGCGGCTTGAAAGCGCCTCCCCGGAGGGCGTGAGCACCTGCCGCCGCGACCTTTTCCGCGATTTTGACGATCTGTTCGCCACTCTCGACGGCACAGGGACCGGCGATGATGAACGGTCTCATCTCGGCGAAAGACCGGTTGCCGATGCGATGGGGGCGGTCCGCGAAGAGGGGGCGGTTCACATACCGGTAGGGTTGCTTGGTGCGGATGACGTCTTTCACGCCTTCATAGGCGTTCAGGGCCCGGGATTCGAGTTCCGTTGTGTCTCCCATGACGTAAAGGAGGATGCAATCGTCCCCTTCGAGGGTGTGGACGACATATCCCCTGTCGTGGAGGTCCTTTTCGAGTTCTTCGGTGGAAGCATAGATATCGAGGACGATGATCAAGGCGACCATTCCTTTCGCACATGGTCAAGGGCTTTTTTGTAGCTGTCGGCCCCCTCGCCGGCGAAAGTGCCGGCGCAGGCATTCCTGATGACGGAATGATGACGGAAGGGTTCCTTCCGTTTTTCGGGATCGCTGAGATGGATTTCATAGACAGGGGTATTCACACTCGTGATGGCGTCATGGAGAGCATAGGAGTAATGGGTGAGGGCCCCGGCGTTCAGAAGCACGGCGCGCACACCTTCAACATCGGCCTCATGGAGCCAATCAATGAGTGTTCCCTCGTGGTTCGTCTGCCGGATATCGGCGGAAAAACCCAAGCGCTCGGCATACTCGCCGATAGCACACATCGTTTCTTCATAGTCTTTCTCACCATAGATGTCCGGCTCTCGGCGGCCCAACAGGTTGAGATTCGGTCCGTTAAGAATCAAGATGCGCATCGAGGGCCTCCTTGATACGTCTGATGATCGTGCTTTCCTTCCAGGTGTCCTTGGCGACGGTGACATCGGCGTATGTTTCGTAGAGTGATTGACGTTGGCGTTTCAGTTCTTTGAGATCCGACATGTCCTCGATGAGCGGGCGATCTTTGAGATTCTTCGCGGACAGAATGCTTTCGTCGAGATCGAGAAACACCAAGATGCCGTTTTGTTTCAAAGCGAGCATCGCTTCCTCGTCTTCGACGATGCCCCCGCCGGGAGCGATCCATTGGCCGTGTCGTTTCGCGATTTCCATGACCTTCTCCTTTTCGAATCCGCGGAAAGACTTCTCGCCTTTCATACGAAAGATGTTCTCGACCGATGTGCCTTGTTGCTTTTCGATTTCCCGGTCTATGTCGATGAAGGGTTTGGACGTCTCTTTGGCCAATCGGAGACCGTAATGGGTTTTTCCCGCGAAAGGGAGTCCAATGAGGACGATGTTGAGGAAACGTTTCTCGAACTCTGCCAAAGCCTTAGCGACATGCAGATCATCGAGCGGTTCGCCGAAGAAGAGCGCTTGGCTTTCCGCCGCCTGCCGGACGAGCATTTCCAACCCGTTGAGAATGCGAATTCCGGCCGCCTCGGCCTTTTGGAGGAGACGGGTCTTCAACGGGTTGTAGATGACATCGAAGACCAGTGTCAAGTCCGTAAGCCGACCGAAATCGACAGGCGGGACGGAAGCGTTGTCCGGATACATGCCGACGGGGGTCGTGTTGATGAGAACCCCGTAAGCGCCTTCGAGTTCTTCAAGAGGATACTCGCCCGCATGTGGTCTTCTCGCGAAAATGTCCACTTCGGTGTAACCGCAGTCTGCGAGGGCGACTTTTGCCGACCGCATGGTGGCGCCGTTTCCCACAATCGCCACTTTTGTCGACGCCCGGGGGAAATGGCGTCGGATGATGGAATCCAAGGCGAGATAATCGGTGTTGTGGCCCTTGAGGGAACCATTTTGTCGGATGATGGTATTGACGATCCCGGTTCTTTTCGCTGTCTCATCGAGTTCGTCGAGGGCGGACATCACGGCCTTCTTGTAGGGGTGTGTGACATTGATTCCGCGGAAAGACTTCACCTGCAGGAAGGATTGCACGTCAGCCGTCTCGTAGAGGTGATAGGTCAGGCCTTCACGGAGATGCTCGTGAATCGTTTTGGAGAAACTGTGAGCAAGCGATTTCCCCAACAATCCATACATCTTGGTCACCTCACTTCTGCAGACGGCGGCTCTGGGCGATAATCTCGGCATAGACCTTCTTCAGGGCATCATGGTGGGGGTATGCGCCTATTTTATCATAGATTGTCTTTTCTCGCTTCCCATCCCGCACGGCCATGTCTCTCTCTCGCTTGCGGGCGCCAATCTCCTCGACGACGGCAAAACGCTCTTCCAAAGCGGATAGGATGACATCGTCCAACTTGTCGATTCGGGCACGGAGTCCTTTCAGCTCGTCCATTCCAGACCCTCCTTACGGATGGTGAATTCCAGCACACAATAGTAGGTCAGCGCGTTCACGACGGGTATCGCCCGGGGCAGCAGGCAGGCATCATGCCTTTTCGAACTCTTAATGGTCGTATTCTCGGCCTTTTTCATATCGACGGTGTCTTGTTCCTTGGCGATGGAGGGGGTCGGTTTGAAAGCCGTCCGGAAGATGATCGGCGCTCCGCTGGAAAGGCCGCCGAGAATACCACCGGCATCATTCTTGGTGAAGGTGACACGCGATCCCTCATAACGCAAGGGGTCGTTCACCTCGCTGCCCATACGGCGGGCAGCGGTGCACCCCAGGCCGAAAGCGACCCCTTTGACACCGGGGATGGCAAAGAGTAGATGCGAGAGGAGACTCTCGAAAGAATCGAAGAAAGGTTCACCGAGGGCAGTGTCGTGTCCGATGATGGCGGTCTCGGCGATACCGCCCACACTGTCTCCTGCGGACTGGGCCGCGCCGATCCGGGTACGGAAACGTTCTTCATCATCGGGACTGACAACCGGGAAATCGCTTGATGACAACCTTTTTAGAGTTTCTTCATCCGGCGGGGAATCAAGGAATGTCCTCCCTTCCAGGGTATGGACGCTTTGGACGTGTGAGGCCACAGTGACGCCACGTTGGGCGAGAATCGTTTCGGAAACGGCACCCAGCAAGACCAAAGGGGCCGTCAACCTGCCGGAGAAATGACCACCGCCGCGGAAATCCGGGTTTCCGCGGGCTTTGAGATAAGCGGTGAAATCCGCATGAGAGGGGCGTATGCGCCCTTTGACATACTCGGTACCATCGGTGGCGCTGTTCTCGATGAAGAAGGTGAGAGGCGCTCCCGTGGTGACACCCTCATGGATACCGCTCAGGATGTCAAAACGGTCCGGTTCCCGTCGTTCAGTGGTAAAGTGGTGCTTCGGTCGCCTTTTTTCGAGCGTTTGCCGGAGACTGTCCTCGTCAATCGCGATACCCGGAGGGAGATTGTGGATCGTGATGCCGACCCCGGGGCCGTGGCTTTCGCCGAAAAGGCTCACTTCAACAGCTTTTCCGAATGTGCTCATGAGGGCCTCCTTTGTAAATCATCTCCATGATCTCATCGAAACTAAACCGCTTCAAAAAGCCATTTCCCACTGTTTCGACATCGGCCATTTCATACATGTCATCCTTGCGACGCAACTTGTCATGGCGGATGAAAGATGTCAAATCGTCTGGGTCAAAGGGAATGTCTGTGTCCAGACCATAGGTGGCCAAGACTTTTTCCAGTTCATTCCGGAAGGGCTTGTTTCCGGCCATGATTCGCATGCCGAAGGCCACGCACTCGCCATGGAGGAATGCTCCTCGGTGGAGATGTTCGAGGGCGTGGGCGATCGTATGGCCGTAGTTCAGGAGAATCCTCCCTCCGCGGTCGCATGGGTCCTTTTCCACGATGGGCTTTTTCAGTTCCACAGCCCTGTTGATGAGATGCGCATCCCGTGGTGAGGGAGTTTTCTGTATCAACCGCCCAAAAAGATCCGCGTCCTTCAACAGGGCGATTTTCACTATTTCCGCCATACCGCTGGCCAACTCCCTTTCCGGGAGGCTTTCCAAGGTGGAAGTGTCGGCGATGACAGCTTCCGGTGTGTAGAAGGTACCGATGGCGTTTTTGGATCGACTCGTGTTCAAAGCGAATTTGCCGCCGACGGAAGCGTCTGCCATGGCGATGAGAGTCGTGGGCAGAAGTAACAATCGCACACCCCGCTCGTAAGTCGCCGCCACAAAACCGGCAAGATCGTTCACCATGCCGCCCCCCAAAGCCACGATTCTCCCATCCCGCGAAAGCCCGCTTTCTTGGAGGGCATCGATAATGCGTTCATACATAGGAATCGATTTGGAGGCCTCGCCGGCGGTGACCAGGAGATGACCCCGACAAGAAAGCTTCTTCCGGACGGATTGGATGAAAGGAGCGGGGATGTTCTCGTCGACGACAAGAAAGGAAGGAACATCGTTTTCCACCAGTTCATCCAGTCTGCCCAAAAGACCATCACCAATCTGATACACATAGTCGTTTTGGAGACCTTTTATGGTTGTCTTCAAGCGATATCTCTCCTTTTCACGATGGAAAGGTTCGCACCCAGGCTTGCGAGGTCATGGAAAAAGGCGGGGTAGGACTTGTGCACCGCTTCCGCGTGGAGGATGTGTACGGGACCGCTCGCCAAGGTACCGGCAATGGCCGCCAACATGACGAGGCGATGGTCGCCGTGGCTTTTCACTGTAGTTCCCGAAAACCGCTGCACAGGACCGCGGATACGGATGGCATCTCCCTCGACAACCATATCGGCGTGCAGACCGTTCATGAGTTCCATGATGCTTGTGATACGGTCGCTTTCCTTGTAGCGGAGCCTTCGCACGTTCTGGAGGACACTTTCTCCTTTTGAGAGCGAGGCTAAAAGTGTGAATGCGAAGGCGAGATCGGGGTTGTCTTCGACATCCGCGACAAATGCGGATGGACGGGATGTGCCGCTCCGGTAGCCTTGTTCGGTGTGGATGATCTTGCCACCCGCGTTCCGGATGGTGTCGATGATCCTTCTGTCGGCCTGTAGGGAGTCTCTTGACAGCGGATAGACTTCAACACCCGTACTGCGCAATCCGGCGACGAGAAAGAGCGAAGCCAGCGAATAGTCGCCCTCGATGGTCGTATCACGAGGGCGGAAGGTTTGTGCTGGCGGCACCCGGAATCCGCCGTTCTGCTTGATGATTTTGATACCGGCATCTTCGAGCGTCTCGAGTGTGAGATCGATATAGGGTATGGAGGTGGGATTCGTGACATGGAGAGTGGAGCTTTCGTCCAAGAGTGGGAGAGCGAAAAGGAGGCCGCTTACGAATTGGGAGCCGAAACTGCCGTCGACCACGATTTCACCGCCTCCGAGGCCCGGACGGACGACAAGCATCCGGCCATCCTTCTCCAGGGATTCCGGAAACAGGGCAAAATAAGGATCGAGAGGTCTTCGGGCCAAGGACTCGTCCATCTGGAAGATGACATCGCCTCCCGCAAGCATGGCCAGAGGAATGGCGAAACGTAATGAAGAAGCCGAAGCCTTGACATCGATGGGTCTTTTCGGCAGCTGTGGACGACCGACACCCTTGACACGCAAGCGGCCGTCCTTGATTTTCCATGAAGCGCCGAAGGCCTTCACGACGTTGAGAGTCGCCAGGATGTCCTCACTTTCGGCGAATGGGTGAATGTTGCTCGTCCCACGGGACAACAATGCCAAAAAAAGCGCTCGGTGCAAGAGGCTTTTCGAGGGAGGGACCCGGATGCGTCCCTGGAGTCTGGAGGGGTGGACGAACACATCGTACGCCATGGATGATTCCTTCTTTCACCAGTCGGCTTCTTGGTTTCATTATACACCAAGGGGACCTTGAGAGATAGGGGCGGGACGGCAACGAGTTGTTGAATTTGCACACCATTTGTGTGATAATAGAAAAAGAGTGATTTAGAAAGCGTATACATATTCTCATTTATGGAGGTACTACACATGGTCAACAATGACTTGAAAATCGCACAACAAGCCTCGATGAAAGACATCGGCGAGATCGCCGAACAGATCGGTCTCGAAGAGAAGGACATCGAGCGCTACGGCGGGTACAAGGCCAAAATCAAGCTCGAGGCCTTGGAGCGCCACAAGGACAAAAAGGACGGGAAAGTGATATTTGTCTCGGCTATCACCCCGACCCCGGCCGGCGAAGGCAAATCCACGACGACCGTAGGATTGGGCCAAGCGTTCGGCAAACTCGGCAAGAACGCCATCATAGCTCTCAGGGAACCATCGTTCGGGCCGGTGATGGGCGTAAAAGGTGGAGCCGCAGGCGGTGGGCATGCCCAAGTCGTGCCGATGGAAGACATCAACCTGCATTTCACCGGTGACATCCACGCCGTGACCACGGCCACGAACGCCATCGCGGCCATGATCGACAACCACATCCACCAAGGCAATGAGTTGAATATCGACCCCCGCCGCATCAGTTGGAAACGCGCCCTCGACATGAACGACCGCGCTCTGCGCCAAGTCGTCGTGGGACTCGGCGGTGTGGGCAATTCCATCCCGCGTGAAGACGGGTTCAACATCAGCGTGGCCTCGGAAATCATGGCGGTGCTCTGTCTCGCCCGCGACATCCATGATTTGAAAGCGCGCGTCCGTCGCATCGTCATCGGCTACACCTACGACCGGAAAGTCGTCACTGTCGGTGACATAGGAGCCGAAGGTGCGGTCACGCTCATCCTCCGGGATGCCATCAAACCGAACCTCGTGCAGACGCTCGAAAACACGCCCGCGCTCATGCATGGCGGACCTTTCGCCAACATCGCCCACGGTTGCAACAGCATCATCGCCACCAACATGGGCCGGAAACTCGCCGATTACTGTATCACCGAAGCGGGCTTCGGCGTGGACCTCGGGGCCGAGAAGTTCTGCAACATCAAGAGTCGCCAGGCCGGTTTCGAGCCGAGCGCTGTGGTGATCGTGGCCACGGTCCGCGCTTTGAAAATGCATGGTGGCGTGAAAAAGGCCGATCTCGGCGAAGAGAACGTCGAAGCCCTGAAAAAGGGTATAGAGAATCTCGAGAAACACATCGAGACCATCCAGACTTTCAACCTTCCCTATGTCGTAGCCATCAATCCTTTCGTCAACGACACCGAGAACGAGATCAAAGCCCTCAAGGGATGGCTCGAAGAGAACAACCACCCCTATTCGATAAGCGAAGTCTGGGCCAAAGGCGGCGATGGGGCCATCGATCTCGCCAACAAGGTCCTCGCCCAAATCGAAGCGAACACCCTGACATTCAAACGTTTCTACGAGGATGACGATTCGCTGGAAGAAAAAATCGAGTCCATCGCCAAGAAGGCCTATGGTGCCAAGGGTGTCAACTACACCAAGAAGGCGAAAAACCAGCTGCGCCGCTTCAAGCGCGAAGGCTGGGACAAGTTGCAGGTCTGCATGGCGAAGACCCAAGTCTCGCTTTCGGATGATCCCAAAGAATATGGACGCCCCCGCGATTTCACCATCACCGTCCGCGAACTGAGCCCCTCCATCGGTGCCGGTTTCATCGTCGCGCTCACCGGTGACATGATGACCATGCCGGGTCTTCCCAAGCGTCCCGCGGCCATGGACATGGATATCGACGACGAAGGGAACGCCGAAGGCCTCTTCTGAGTCGCATTGGAGATGATATCATGAACGGATTCGACCGTTTCAAAGAGCTCCAGAAGAAACAGAAGGCATATCAACTCGTCTTGGGGGTCGCCTCGTGGGATTCGAACACCGAGGCCCCCAAGGCTTGTTTTCCTTATCGTTCTGAGATGCTTTCCCTCATCAGCGGTGAATACTACGCCCTGTCGACTTCCGAGGAATACCAAGAGGTTGTCAATGAACTCCACAAGTCCCCGGAAGAGTTGAACGAGATCCAGAAGAAGGAAATCCGCAAGGCGAAAAAGGACCTCGACAAGATTCTCCGCATCCCCAGAGAGGACTATGTGGAGTACTCACGACTTGTGAATCTTTCCCAGCGCGAATGGGAAGAAGCGAAAGAGAAAGATGATTACGGCCATTTCAAGCCGTATCTCGACAAAATCATCACATTCCGGAAGAAGATGGCCCGCCACAGGGACCCCGAAGCCCATCCTTACAATGTGTTCCTCGACGACTTCGAGGAAGGCATGGACATGGATAAATACGACGAGTTCTTCCGCATCGTGAAAGAGGAGATCGCCCCTTTCGCGAAGAAGGTCCTCGCCGCGAAAGAGGAAGAGCCCCCCGCTTTCGTCAAGGCGGCTTATCCGCGTGACAAGCAGAAACAGTTCGTCGAGCATCTCATGGATGTCTTCGCTTTCGACAAGAACCGGGGCCTGCTCAAAGAGAGTGTCCATCCTTTCACCTGGAACACCCACTCGAAAGATGTCCGTTTCACGGTGCGCTATCTCGAGAACTATCTCTTCTCATCGGTCTTCGCGGCCATCCACGAACTCGGCCACGCCCTCTATGAACAACAAGTCGACGAGATGTTCGACATGACGAATTTGAAAAGCGGCGCTTCCATGGGCATGCACGAATCCCAGTCGCGCTTCTACGAGAACATCGTCGGTAGGAGTCTTCCCTTCTGGGAGACCCACCTCTCCAAACTGAAGAAAATGTTTCCGCGTCAGCTCAAAGGGGTGGATGCCGAAGCGTTTTTCCGCGCCGCCAATCGTGTCGACGAGACCTTCATCCGGGTCGAAGCCGACGAACTCACCTATCCGTTGCACATTCTCATCCGCTATGAGATCGAACGGATGATTTTCGACGATGAAGTGGATGTCGACAAACTTCCCGCCCTCTGGAACAAGAAGATGAAACAGTACTTGAACCTGGATGTCGAGAAACCGAGTGACGGCATCCTCCAGGATGTGCACTGGAGCACGGGCATGTTCGGCTATTTCCCGACTTATGCGCTCGGCAGCGCCTATGCAGCGCAAATCTACTACACGATCAAAGAGGAACTCGATTTCGAGAACCTCATCCGCGAAAACAAGATTGCCGAAATCAACCGTTTCCTCAAAGAGAAAGTGCATTGCTACGGGAAATCGAGGACGCCGGAAGAGATCCTCGTCGCCTTGACGGGGGAGCCTTTCAATCCGCAATACTACGCGCGTTATCTGAAAGAGAAATACCGCGACATCTACTCGATATGAGGAGGAATCTACATGGTTGACGAATACCACGAACATTTTCACGAACACGCCGAGGATTTCCTGCGGCAACTACCCAAAGGGGTGTTCATAACCACCAAGGACGCCGAGGGCAGGGTGAACACGATGACCATCGCCTGGGGCCACATCGGCGTCATCTGGGGTCGGCCCGTCTTCATCGCCTATGTCCGGTACTCGCGCTACACCTATGATTTGTTGGACAAGGCCGAGGACTACACGATCAATGTTCCGAAAGAAGGCACCCTGAAAAAGGAGCTCGCCTTTTGTGGAACGAAATCCGGACGCGACATCGACAAGTTCAAGGAAACGGAACTGACGCTCGCCCCGGCACGGAAAGTGCAAAGCCCCATCATCAAGGAGTGTGCACTGCAATATGAGTGCAAGATGCTCTACAAGCAGACGCAAGAGCCGGCACTGATTGATGATGCGGTCAAAGAACGCTACTACCCCACACCCGACACCCACATCATGTTCTTCGGGGAAATCGTGGATTCTTACTTGACGGAAGGAGATTGAAATGGCAGCGAACATCATCGACGGAAAACAGTTGTCGAAAGACATCCGCAACAAAGTGAAAGAACGAGTCGCATTCTATAAGGAAAAATACGACAAGGTGCCCCACCTCGTCGTGATTCTCGTCGGTGACAATCCCGCGAGTGTCTCCTATGTGACAAGAAAGAAACGCGACTGTGAACGCGCGGGTATGAAGAGCACCATCATCCGCAAGGATCCCTCGATAACCGAAGAGGAGCTCGTCAGCTTGATCGAGGAACTGAACGAGGACGACGGTGTCCATGGTCTGCTCGTGCAACTTCCGCTTCCCGACCACATCGACAAGAATCTCGTGATCAGGACCATCAGGAAGGACAAGGACGTGGACGGTTTCCACCCCTTGAACATCGCCGCTATCCACACCGGTGAGAAAGGCGTCGTGCCCGCCACCCCGAAAGGCGTCATGACGATGATCGAGAGCGCCGGTATCGACGTGGAAGGCATGGACGCGCTGGTCATCGGTTGCAGCAACATCGCCGGCAAGCCCATCGGCATGCTGCTTCTGGAGGCGAAAGCGACAGTGACCTATGCCCACTCGAAAACCCGCGACTTGAAAAAACATGCCCGCGAAGCGGACCTCATCGTCAGTGCCGCCGGTGTCGTCAATCTCGTCACACCGGACATGGTCAAAGACGGTGTCGTCGTCATCGACGTCGGGATCAACCGCCTGAAAGACAAACTCGTCGGAGACGTCGATTATGACGGGCTCTTGGAGAAAGCCTCACATATCACTCCGGTTCCCGGAGGCGTGGGGCCGATGACCATCGCTTCGCTTCTCGAGAACACCCTCGAGTGTTTCGAGGATCTGGAGGATATCAAGGAATGAAGTGAGTCGGCAGCGACTCGCTTTTCCTCTTTCGTCCCGGATAGATGCTATAATGAAGATGAGAGAGGAGGGATTCTTGCATGCGCATAGGCAAATGGCTGATCTGGATCACCACACCGATCGTCATCGTCATGATCGGGGCCTCTCTCTTAACGGGTCACACCTACATGCGCATCTCCGAAGGCCGTTATGCGACCCATGCGGATATCGATTACGATTATACCTACGTCAGCCGCAGATTGATCGATTATCTCAACTATAGGCACGACGATCTCACCTTCGGGGCCGACGAAGAAGACGAAGGTCCTATCATGAGCGAAGCGGAGATCCGTCACATGGAGGATGTACGTGATGTGTACACCCTTCTCAGGATCGTCGCGGGCGTGAGTCTTGTCATCCTCCTTGCGGCAAGCCTCTTCCTCTATCGGAAAGACCGGAGGATGTTCTACGAGGCCTATCGCGACATCTTCTTTCTGCCCCTCTTTTTCGCCGCATTCGTCGGGGGCTTCTTCCTCATCAATTTCAACCTCGCTTTCGACACCTTCCACCGCATATTCTTCGAAGAAGGGACATGGACATTCGGTGGCGAAGGCGAAGAGACGCTCATCACGCTCGTACCCGAAAGTTTCTGGTTTGTGAGCGGCATCATCATACTCGGTTTCTTAATTTTCAGCATCGCTCTCATCATGTTTTTGAACCATCGCTTCGTGAAACCACGCATTCTTAGCTAAGGAGGACCATCTCATGGACGCATTGAAGAAACAGGACAAAACACTGTATGACGCCATCCTCGCCGAAAAAGAAAGACAGGAGGGGCATCTGGAACTCATCGCCAGCGAGAATTTCGTCTCGAAAGCGGTACTCGAAGCCGACGGCAGCATCCTCACCAACAAATACGCCGAAGGGTATCCGAAAAAGCGCTACTATGGAGGATGCGAACATGTCGACACCGTCGAGAACCTCGCTCGTGACCGGTTGAAGGAACTCTTCAACGTGAAATACGCGAATGTCCAGGCCCATTCGGGATCGACCGCCAACATGGGAGCCTACCGGGCCGTCTTGAAACACGGCGCCAAAGTGCTCGGCATGAGTCTCGACCACGGCGGACATCTCACCCACGGACATCCCTTGAACTTCAGCGGCATCGACTACGAGTTCCAAAGCTACGGAGTAAGCGACGACACCGAGACCATCGATTACGACGATGTTCTCCGCAAAGCCGAATCGTTCAAGCCCGACCTCATCGTCGCCGGGGCGAGCGCCTATCCCCGGGAGATCGACTTCAAGCGTTTCAAAGAGATCGCCGACAAAGTCGGCGCCCGCCTCATGGTCGACATGGCCCATATCGCCGGTCTTGTGGCCGCCGGGTTGCATCAAAACCCTTGCGACTACGCCGACATCGTGACCTCGACCACCCACAAGACGTTGCGCGGACCCCGCGGGGGTATCATCCTGACGAACGACAAAGAGATCTACAAAGAGATCAACAAGACCATCTTCCCCGGCATCCAGGGCGGACCCCTCATGCACATCATCGCCGCCAAAGCGGCCGCCTTCGA
>PUMR01000094.1 GCA_003551455.1 Mollicutes bacterium
CCACCGAGAGGGAAGGCGCCGATGAACGATGACCCGCAAGTCAGGAGACCTGCCCGTCTGTTTCATGCCGTTACGGCCTCGGAGGAAGGCGCGGGTAGACCGTATCCCCGTCCTTCCTCTCCTCTTCGGCGTCGAGAATGGCGAAAACGCGGGAAGCCGATACGAGGTCCCGTTTCGTCTCCCCGAGAAGCGTGGCGAAGGTCGAAAGCGGGAAGGTGAGAAAGTTCAAAAGATTGATGAACGCGAGCAACATCCCCACGGTCATCGTTCCCTGGATCACGAAGTAGCCGCCGAAAAGAAATGTGGCTATGAAGGGCACAAGACCGAAGGCTCTGCCGAAAGCATCGAGCACCGCATGCCTTTTGGCCAGGTGACGGCCGCTTTCGACACTTTCATCTACATATATACGGTTCTTCTCTTCCAAGGTCTCTTCCAGATTGTAAGCCTTGACCACTTCTGCCCCTTTGATAAAGTCGGTGAGAACGCTGTTCACGCGGCCGAGCTTCTCTTGGACCCGTTTGCTGGCATTGGCGATGGGACGAGCGAGGAACGAACTCCCGATGATGAGGATGGGGGCCATGGCCAAGGCGATCAGGGTGAGCTGCCAGTTGAAGATGAAAAGGAGGATGAGCGCCAGCAAGGCGGTGAGCGGTATCTGGATGAGTCTGGGAAGGCTCGTGAAGGTGAAATTGCGGATTCTCTGCATGTCGTTCGTGCCCCGCGAGAGGAGTTCTCCCGAGTGCGTCTTCTGCATGACATCATAAGACATCTCCGCGATTTTCGCTCCGAATCGTTCTCGGAGGACGGCCATCCCCTTTTCGGTGTAAGAGCCGATGAGTTTCGTCCGGCCGTATGTCGAGACCAATGTGATGACGACCAAGACACCGGCCGCCGTGAGTACCCGGAAAAAGAAATCACGATCGCCTTCTAGGGCGGCATCGACAGTGAGCATCATGAGATAGCTGAAAGCGACCATGAGTGTCGAAGACAGAATGGTCACCGTGATGCCGATGAAAAGGCGCGGTTTCCCGGGGAAGATTCTGAAGAGTCGTATCAGGGGCCTTTCTTTGTCTTTCATGTTCTCCCTCCCTCGTCAATGTCCGCCTTGGAAAGGGGTTATCTTTCATGGCAAGTCTTGACAAGTCGTCAATCAAAACCATTTTAGCATTGCGATGGGAGTTTCACAACCCAATAAGAGAACACCATAATATGCATTACCGAAGCTCCTGAGTCAAAGCGTCGACTGTGGGAGATGCGTCATGGTATAAAAAAAGCGACCCTTGCGGATCGCCTCTGGGTTCTCATGGTGCGAATGGGGGGACTTGAACCCCCACGGCTTTAGAAGCCACATGGCCCTCAACCATGCGCGTCTACCAATTCCGCCACACTCGCGCTTGGTGGAGACTGGAGGACTCGAACCTCCGACCCCTTGCACGTCAAGCAAGTGCTCTCCCGCTGAGCTAAGCCTCCTCCTAGGTCGCATTAGATTATACCACCACCGCTCTGGTCAAGTCAAGGCGGAAGGGGGGAGAAATCCCCTTGTGGGAAAAAATGCCCGGTTCTTTGCTCTTTCTGCCGATAATCCGCCCGAATCGACGAAAAAATGATAGAATGATTGTAATGGCAGGCATCACGACAAAGGAGGCCAAGCATGATCGATTTTCCGAAGCATCTCTACACCGACGTGCGCATTGAAGAAGTCGTCGATACGCGCATACGTTTCAAGCGGAAGGAACTCCGGGAACAGAAGGTTCGCCGCAACAAAGGCGCCTTCATCCGGGTGTTCGACGGCAGACGGTGGTACTACGGGGCCGTGACGGATTTGGACAAGCTCCAGCGACACGTCGACGGAGTCGCCGCGATGGCCGAACCCGACAGTAACATCGACAACCATCCGGTCGTCAAGGCTTTAGAAGCGAACAAGAGCGAAGACGTCCGGTTCGCGAAGGACTCGGTGACGAAAACCCCCCTCGAAAAGAAACGGGCTCTCCTCGAAGAAGTCCTCGACTGCACCGACGACGAAACGATCGTGAACACCGACGGTTTCTATGTCGACAACCGTACGGTGAAGACGTTCTTCTCTTCAAAGGGGGCTTCGGTCACATTCGACAAAGAGACCGCCGGCATCGGCGTCGTGCTCGATATCGTCCATGGGGAAAACAAGGACAGGATGGCCTCCTCGATGGCGAAAACGCGTTTTGAGGACCTTCATGATGCCGCCAAGGACTTTTTCGCCGAAGAATTCGCGAAGGATGTCGATTTCGTCAAACGGGCGGTCCCGGCGGAAGCCGGCGAGCACCCCGTCCTCCTCAGTCCTCTGGCCACCGGGGTCTTCACCCACGAGAGTTTCGGCCACAAGAGCGAGGCCGACTTCATGATCGGCGACGAGACCATGAAACGCGAATGGAGCATCGGCAAGGAGATCGGGCCGGAATATCTCTCCATCGTCGACGACGGCAACATCGAAGGAAGCGGCACGACACCTTATGACGATGAAGGCACGGCGGCGAAGAAGACCCACCTCATCAAAGACGGGAAACTTGCGGGCAGGCTCCACAGCGCTCTCACAAGCGCCTCGTTGCAAGAAAAGCCGACCGGGAACGCCCGGGCCGTGGATTTCACGTTCGAGCCCATCGTGCGCATGACGACGACCTATATCGAAAAAGGCGAGACGCCTTTGCAGGAGATCATCAGCGGCATCGAGAAAGGCTATTTCGTCGACACCATCAAGCACGGTTCCGGCATGAGCACCTTCACCATCGCGCCCGCGAGGGCTTACCGGATTGAAAAAGGTGAGATCAAGGAGCCCGTCAAGATCAGCGTCGTCACCGGCAGCGTTTTCGAGACGCTCGGCCATGTGGAAAAACTGAGTTCGGAATTCGAACTCCTCTCCTTCGTGGGCGGCGGTTGCGGCAAAATGGAACAATTCCCCCTGCCGGTCGGTTTCGGGGGACCCTATACGCTCGTGAAAAAGCTCAAGGTCCAATAGGAGGGAGAACACATGAAAAAAGAGACTGTCCTGATACAGAACACGGAAACCGCCGTGAAAGTGCAAAACTCCGCCATCGCCGCCGTACGCAAGAAAGATATCGCCAAGCGGGCGGTGCGGGTCTATGAGAATGACGCCGTCGGTATCGGCGGCGCGGTCGGCGAAATCAGCTGGAAGACACTCGAAAAGAACGCCGTCGCGGATCTCGAAAGCGGGATCCCCTACCCTTTCGCCTTGGAAGACGAAAGAAGGGAGCATCGCGACTACCGCCGCAAGAGTTTCACCGATGAGGGTCTGCAAATGGCGATGGAAAAGATCCTCGGCACCCTGAACGAGAGATTCCCCGCCCTTCGTTTCAGTGAAGGTCTGAACCAGAAGGAGGTCCGCCACCGGATGGAAAACACCGAGGGGCTCGACCTCGAATACCGCGACGCCCACACGGAGCTCGTCCTCCTCGTCAAGGAGAAAGAGAGCCCGAACCTCCTCGACAACATGGTCATCTATTACGGCCGGGATTTCGATGTCGACAGATTCTTGGACGCTGCCGACAACTTTTTGCGTGCCCATCTCGAGAAAGCTTCGCTTCCCGAAGGCAAGAAACTCCCGGTCTTCTTCCCCATACACGACAGCCTGAACGGCTTCTTGAACCGCGCGTTGAACGGCGAGGCCTACGCGACGGGCAGTTCGATCCTTGCGGGAAAGCTTGACGAGAAAGTTTTCGACGAACGGATCACCATCGAACAAAACCGCGATTCCGAACGCGCCTTCACCGCCTTTTTCGACACCGAGGGTGTCGTGAAACCGTGCGACCGGGTGGAACTCGTGAAAGACGGAAAACTCGTGAATGTCTTCACCGACAAAAAGACGGCGGCCGAACACGACCTTCCCCACACCGGGGCCGCAGGCGGCGACCATGACGATGTCCCTTCCCTCTCGGGAGCCCCTTTGCGGTTCGTGCCGGATGCGAAGAACATCGCTGCTTCCCTGAAAAAGGGCCCCGCGATCTTCGTCAGTGTCACCTCCGGCGGGGAGTTCACCGCCGACGGCAATTACGGCGCCCCCGTGCAATGCGCCTATCTTTTCGACGGCAAGAGACTCCTGGGAAGACTCCCCGAATTCTCCATCAAGAGCTCGCTTTTCGACATGCTCGGAAAAGACTACATCGGCACTTTCGAGACCGATGTCGTACCCTACACCGACAAACCGGTCTTACAGGGTTTCTGGATGGAGATCGTCCGTTGAATGCAAGACCCCGGCTGGCGCCGGGGTCGCTTTTTTTATGAAGGATGCTCTTTGTGGGTGACGATGTGCACACCCGCTTTTGGACAATCCACCTTTTCGATTCCATAAAGGCGGATACCGACCTCCTGGCGCGTCTTCACGGGAAAGCCGCCTTTGTCCATGCGATAGGGCAATGGCGTCGGGGAAGCTTTTACGAAGGCTTCATGTTCTTTGATTCTACCAGCCAGAAAATCATGCGCGATGGTCGACAGATCGGCGAAGACCTCCGGCAGTTCGGCGGGGAGGCTCGCGTCGATTTCGAACCCGATAGAGTTCCGCCCCGAAAGCGCGGCGGCGACCATGGTCGTCCCGGTGCCCAAGAAGGGGTCGAGGACGGTGTCTTCCATCACGGAGTGCATGCGGATGAGCCGCAAGGGGATCTCCAGGGGGAAGGCGGCGCTCCTTTCCCGATTCTTGCCGGATAGGATTTGCCTTTTTCCGCGCACTTCCCAAAAGCTCGAAAAGAGCCGGTTGCGTTCCTCGTAGAAAAGGGCGCTCTCTTCGCGGCGGCGCCGTTCCTCTTTTGTGGCGAACGTGCGGGGGGCGCCTTTGCGGAAGATGAGGATCTGTTCGTGTTCCAAGGTGACATAGGCGTTCCCGGGCAGCATGCCGGAGCCCAGGAACTTGTTGGGGGCGTTGGTGGGCTTTTTCCAGATGATGGCGGGGAGAGCGGAAAAGCCCAGGGATAACATCTTCTCCGTGATGCGGGCGGCGTTCGGATGCAGTTCGAAACGCCCGTTCATGCTTCTGGTGGCGTCCCCGATGTTCACACAGACGATCCCGCCGGCTTTCATGACCCGGGGGAGTTCTTCCCAGACGGCATCGAGGTGTCCGTGCATGAGCGAGAAAGCCTTGCGGGCATCCTCGTTCGCAAGGGCGCGGGCGATCGCGGGGTCCTCTTCGGCGAAGGTCGCATCCCACATCTTGATCATGGGATAGGGAGGAGAGGTCACGACGAGGTCGACATGCGCGGCGGGAAGGTCTTTGATATGCAAGGCGGAACGGATGTGGGTCTCGTGGCGGGTCTCGATGGCTTTCACCCCTTCTTCCGGCGATAGGCGTAGCGGTCGGTGAAAAGACGGACCACGCGCTTCCAGGCGGTCTTTTCGCTTTTGGTCCAGGCTTCATGGGCGTTTTCGTGACGGCTCTTCCGCTTGATCTCTTCCAGGTCTTTTGCGAGTTCGTCGTATCGCTTGTTTGTCGCGGTGATGAGCGCTTGGCGTACGGGGCTCTTCCGGCGCAGATGTCCCAGGGTCATCTCGAGGTGGCAAAAACAGAGGGGGTCGCCTTCACGGTAGGTCGCGAAAAAGTCCGTTTCGGAAAGACACTGCGCGAAAAAGCGGAGATACGCCTTTTCGTTCGTGCTTTCCAGAGCGCATAGGACACATTCTGCCTTCTTGCGGCGCTTGCCCAACCGCCGGCGCATATAATTCATGAGGCTCTCATAGAGGATCGCATGCGAAAGGGGTCTTCCCCCTTTCAGGACTTTTTCGGCATGGAGCCCGCAGAAACCTTCGGCATCCAGGAAATCCCGACGGAAGCCGGCGTCGGTCACATTCTCGTAGAGGATGGCGTTCGTCCTTCTCTCGCTCCGTTTGTCGATGAGGCGGCAGACGGGACAGCCCGGACGCTTCATCTCGTCGAGGAGGGCGAGGCGGACGAGGTCCTTCTCTTTTTGCATGGCATCACCGCTTTCATGTTAAGGATATCACAAACCCCCGCTTTGCGAAACAAACAAAAAAGCCCCGGAGGGCTTTTAGGGCAAGTTGGCGTTCCGGGGGGGATTCGAACCCCCGACCTACAGCTTAGGAGGCTGTTGCTCTGTCCTGCTGAGCTACCGGAACCCAGAGTATTGTACCATAGCTCAAAGATATTGCAATAGCGGTTCACGCCCCGACAAGCTGGTTGGGCAAGCCCGAGAGGAAAGAAGGCCGACAGACGTCAGCCTTCTTCGGTCTCGAGTTCTTTTTTGATTTCTCCATAGAGGTCGCGGATCTCTTCCATGCGGGCGGGGATGTCGATTTTTTGCGGACATTTGTCCAGACACACTCCGCAGGATATGCATTCCTCGGCGCGTTTCTCCTCTTCGAGTTTTTCGTAGAAATGGATGAAGAAACGCTTGTTCTGGGAGATGGCGTATTGATTGTAGATGTGGAAAACGCGGGGAATGTCGACGCCTTCGGGGCAGGGCATGCAGTAAGCGCACTCGGTGCAGGGGATGATGCGTTTTTCCAAGAACACGTTCAAGGCTTTGTCGAGGACCTTCTGTTCTTCTTCGTCCAAAGGATGAAAATCAGAGAGGGTCTTGACGTTGTCTTTGGTCTGTTCCATGTCGCTCATGCCCGAGAGCACCACGAGGACGTTCTCCAACCCGGCGACATAGCGGATGGCCCAGGAAGCGATGCTCGCTTCGGGATTCTTCTCTTTCAGGATCTCGCGGGCTTCTTCGGAAAGTTCCGCCAGCGTGCCGCCGCGCACGGGCTCCATGACGATGACGGGAAGCCCCTTTTCCTTGACGATCTCGTATTGGCGCTTGGCGTCTTGGAAGTCCCAGTCGAGATAGTTGACCTGCAGCTGCACGAAATCCCAGTCACGATAGTTGATGATTTCTTCGAGAACTTCGGGCGTGTCGTGGAAGGAGAAGCCCAGATGACGGATTTTTCCTTCTTTCTTCATCCTTTCCAAGAACTCCATGACTCCGGGAAGCTTGTAGGTCTCGAACCCCTTCTTGTTCAAGGAGTGGCAGAGATAGTAGTCGAAGTAGTCGACTTGGCATTTCTCGAGTTGTTCGTGGAAGATGCGTTCGGCATCTTCCGCGCTCTCCACTTCCCATCCCGGCATCTTCGTGACGAGATGGAAGGACTCGCGCGGATATTTCTTCAACACCTTACCCATGAAGGGTTCGCTCGCCCCGCCGTGATAGGGCCAGGCGGTGTCGAAATAGTCCACACCGTGCTCATAGGCGTAATCGAGCATCTCCTCCGCGCGCTCCTCGTCGATCTCTTTGGTGTCTTCGCCTTTCAAGGGGAAGCGCATGCAACCGAAACCGAGGAGGGAAGGGTTCTTTTCGATTCCCGGGAAACGTTTCTTCTTCACATGGACTTTCGTGTTCATCGATGCATCACCTCGTTTTTATGATATCACGTCTTCTTCATTCCTGCATCCGGTCGGGACGCAAAGAATGCGAAAAATTCTCGTGCACGATACGATAGTGCGGTCTGTAGTGTTCCCGGAAGGACGGACTGTGGTGGAGGGGACGGACGCCCTGTTCATGATAGGTCGCGATGAAGGAGCGGCTCTCATCCCTGGCGAGGGGGATTTCGCCGGCCCTGACGAGCGCGAGGAGGACTTTCGTCGCATCCTTGAAGTAGGCGACACTTTGTTTGTTTTGCCCCGGAGCGCTCTTCATCGAGGCGTGAAAGCTCTCGGCGAGTCTTTCGGCGGCGATCGTCCCCGTGGCCACATGGTCGAGATGGACCCGGTGATAGCCATTGCCGATGGGTTCGAACATCGGTTTCGTACTATCGGGGGAGATGATACCCGCCGTCTCCTCCTCGATGTAGGAACGCACCGCTTCGAGGGGAGGGTCCTCGGCGAAGTGTGCGGGACCGAAGACGCTCTGATAGAGGAGTTTCACATAGTCCGCGATTTCCATTCGCGGATATCTCCGGCTGTGGGTGAGGAGAATCCTGACCGTTTCGTCCATGCGTTCAGCCTCCCTGGTGGTTCAACGGTATCTTGTGACCGTGAAGCGTTCGAGACTGTAGTCTTCGCTTTCGTCGATCCCCGCCTTGGACAAAGCGATACGGAGCTGTTCGTCGACGGAGTCCACGCCCTCGATGGCCGGCAGAAGCAGCCCCGTCCGTTCGCCCTTCTTGACGATGACGCCGTAGCGTTCGTGATCGAGGTCCTTTTTGGATGCGACGCTTTCCGGCGCTTCCAAGACATCGACACTGTACGTGAGAAAAGGGAGCTCTTCTTTTCTCACCGGCGGGAAACGCGGGTCCTCCCTGCCGGCGGCGACGGCGTTTTGGACGATTTCTTCGTCCAAAGAGGCCGCGCGGGGCGCGAAGGTGCCGATGCAGCCACGGAGTTCGCCGAAGAGCTTCAAGGTGACGAAACACGGTTTCTGTTTGTCCTGCAGCGGGGTTCTTCTTTCATCCGCGGGCGGGAGCGAGCGGTCCGCCTCGATTTTCGCTTCCAACGCCGCGCGGGCCAGACGGACGGGGGGACTCTCCTTTTCGCGCAGCGTTTCGATTCGTGCTTTCTTCTTCTCGTAGAAAGCGACATCGAAGTTCCGCGAAGAATCCTTCCCTTCCACCCGGTAGCGGGCGACGGCGTAGCCGACCCCGAAGGGACCCTCATAGGAGAGGAGTCCTCCTCTGACTTTGCGTGAATCCAAGGCGCCCGCCATCATGATGAAGGAGCGGAGTCCGCATTCGGCCGCTTTTTTGGCCAAGCCTTGGTCGAAGTCGAGGAGGCCGCCGAAATCGGCTTTATCCAGAAGCTCCGTGATTCTTTCGTCGAAGACCCTCCCTTCCTCCTTGACGCCGTAGGGACTGTTCGCCAGTCGGTGGGAGAGGTCGCCGCTCGCGACCCATACGGCCTTTTTTCCTTGTTTTTCCAACAGGCGGGCGATGATCTTCCCGACCTTGTAGTGGGTGGGAAAAGGCAGTCCGGAAGGGGATATGCGGACGATTCGGATGTCTTTTGCGGCTTCCAACAAGAAATACAGGGGTACCATGGTGCCGTGATCCAACTTGGCGTCCTTCTCCCCTTTCGTCCCGGCGAAGACGCCCTGGTCGCGCATGACGGATTCGATGGACCTTGCCAATTCGTAGTCATAGGGGATGTTGAAGGAGACGTCTTCCGCGCCGAAGCGGCCGAAATCGCCTTGGGCGTGCTTTCTCGGGGAGACATGGAAATAGTCGGCATACACCGTGGAATGGGGACTCGAGATGATGACGGTGTCGGGAGCGAGCTTGGCGACCTCTAAGGCCACTTGGCGGTAGGCCGTCAGGGTCTTATGCACATCCTTCTCGCGGCCGCGGCCGATCTTTGGGACCATGAGGGGCGGATGGGGGACGACGAAACCGGCTTCGATGCCCATGGGATCCCTCCTTTTGCTTTTGCGGTCGTCTTTCACTAGAACTATACCAAGAATGCCGGAGAAAATAAACAACGGCCGGTGGGAAAGGCTTCTGAAGAAAAACCGGATTCACCCCTGGAAATATTTTCTCTACATGGTATCCTATGAACGGCGCAACACCGGACGGAGGTAGACAGCATGAAGAGAATGACCAAGGATTCTTGGCTGTGTCAACGTCCCATCGCGCACCGGGGCCTACATTCCGCGGCTTGTCCCGAGAACTCGCTGGCCGCCGTGGAAAGGGCGGTGCACGAGGGATATCCGGTCGAGATCGACGTGCATCTTCTGAAAAGCGGCGAACTCGCCGTCTTTCACGATGAGGACTTTTCCCGCATGGCGGGAAAGAGAGCGAAAATCAAAGACACCGACCTTGCCGGCCTGCAGCGCATGTCCTTGCGGGATTCCGACGAGAAGATCCCACTTCTCGACGAAGTCTTGGCCTTGGTCGCGGGGCGCATCCCCGTTGTCATCGAGGTCAAAGCCACCAACAAGGCGTCTCTTGTGGGCGAAGCCCTTGTCTCTGCCTTGACCGGATACGAGGGGGACTTTGTCGTGCAGTCCTACGACCCCCTCTTCCTCCGTTGGCTCTTCCGTCATGCGCCAAGAATCCATCGGGGGCAGATCCTCGGGAGGCCCGACGGTCACAAAAAGAGTTTCTGGAAAGGAATCATGAACGGAAAGACCCTGTTCCATCGGCTCGGACGCCCCGACTTCCTCGTGTTGGATATCGAGAACTTGAACCGGAAACAACGAGAGAGATTCGTCCAGAAAGGCTGGATCCTCCTCGGATACACGGTCAAGGAAAAAAGCGTCTTCGACAAACTGGAATCCCTTTTCGACAATCTGGTCTTCGAAGGCTTCACCCCTTGAAGGGGCGCCGTGAGCGCTCTTTTCAATGCGCATCTTCCCCGTGGGTGTCGGTGGCGAGAAGGCCGTAGACAAAGACATCGTGGGCCCCTTCCTTGTCATAGTGGGCTTTCCTCTTCACCCCTTCGCGGCGGAAACCGAGCGATTCTAACAAACGCACACAGGGTATGTTGAAGGCGTACACCTCGGCCTCGAGCCGCCGCACACCGCGTTGAAATAGATGTCCGATGACCGCATGCAGGGCTTCTTTCGCATGACCTTCGCCCCGTCTCTCTCCCAGGCCGAACCGGAGCCAGACCATGTGTCTGTCCTCATCCATGTAGTCGCCGCGCACATAGCCGATGGGTCTTTCTTTCTCCTTGTGGACGATGATCCAGTAGGGAAGCGCTTCTTCCAGCGCCCGGATGATGTCCTTCTTTTCTCTTTCGACAGTGATCGGGACATCTTCGCCGATGGACATCTTGCGCATATGGGCGTCGTCCTTCCAGCGGGCGATGCGGTCGGCGTCTTCGGCTTTTGCTGGCCGCAAGACGAGATTCCCGGTCCTTGCATAGAGTTCCATGGCGGGCCTCCTTTGGGGAAGGAAAGCACAAGGCTCTATGTCCTTCAAACGCAGTATACCACATACGAGTTCGGCGACGCTCTTCCTCCTTGGCAAGAAATTGACTTTTTCTCGTGGGAGGGCTACGATAGGAGTGTGAAAAACCGTTTTGAGGAGTGGGAACCATGGAGATCGTCCTGGTGGTGGTCATCCTTTCGCTGCCGCTCATCCTCATCTTCTGGCAGATCCGTGACTGGAGGACCATCAAGAGAAGGAAACTCGATGCCGAAGAGATCATCCTCGCGTTAGAAGAAAAAAAGCAGGAAGTCGAGAAGAAGGATTGGCATCTCATCGACACCGTGATCAAGAATTATCGAGAAAAGAGCGAGCAGAGGCCTTTCTCCCTCCTAAGGAAGATGACCATCGGCGCCGAGGAGGACGCGGCCTATCGCGAACTGGAGAAATGCCACCGGATCTATGTGGAAAGAGACGAATGACTCGTCGTTTCCCAATATGTTCTCGTGCGGGATAAGACAAAGAGAACACAAAACGGACATTCCCTCCGTTTTGTGTTAGAATGATATCGGCAATGTTCATAGAACGGAGGAACATCATGGAGAAAGGCACGGAAAGACTCGACGCGAAGGGGCATCTGGCGATGCTTCTTATCATGTCTACGGCTTACATCGCCGTCTTCGGCAGCATCCAGGGATTCAAGGCGATGTTGCCCTTGGTGCGGGAAGAATTCGCCATCACGGGCGCACAAGCGGGATTGTACGCGACCTTTTTTTATGCGAGCGGGGTACTCTTGGCGATCTTCTCCGGCCGCATCGTCGATGCCGTGGGCGCGAGAAAAGGGCTCCTGGGCGGGGTGGTCATCATCATGTCGCTCATGCTACTGCATACACTCATGCCCGTCTTTTCGCTCTTGCTTCTGCTCGCGCTTTTGGCGGGCATCGGCTTCAGTATCGTCACCCCCTCCATCAACAAGGGCGTCATCGAACTCGTCGACTCTTCGCGGCGGGCCGTCTCCAACGGCATCGTACATGCGGGCGGCGGCATCGGGGGCATCCTCGGCTCGAGCATCCTCCCCATGATCGGGGAGCGCTACGGTTGGCGGACCTCTTTGGTCATCATGGCCTTTGTGGCTTTGGTGATGGCGGGGATCCTCTTCAAGTTCTTCCATCCGGTGAACAATCACGCTTCCGATGCGAAAAAGGACGAGGGTCCCCGTTCGTTCAAGACGGACCTGAAGAAGGTCGCCACCGACCCGCGGGTCCTCCTCGTCACCCTCATCGGCATCATGGCCGGCCTCTCCGTCGGCAACATCACCATCCACTACACCCTCTTTCTCACGGAGGATCTCGGTTTCACCCCCACGCTCGCGGGCGTGGCCTTGAGCGTCTTCATCGCCGGGGGCATCATCGGCAACCCCCTGTTCGGTTATGTCAACGACCGCTTTTTCATGAGCAACCGCCGCATAGGTCTCTTCATCCTCGGTCTTTTCGTCGCGACGATGTTCGCCGTGCTGGCCTTCTATTTCGTGCCCTTCCAACCCGAGCATTGGGTCGTGATCGTTCTCTCTTTCGTCTTCGGTTTCTTCTCTTTCGCGATCATGGGCATGATGTTCACGACGTTGGGCGATGTGGCCGGGCCGCGCTACATGGGCATGGCCACGGGCCTCATGCTCGTCTTCACCCGCATGAGCATGATGATCGGGCCGCCGATCGTGGGCCGGATCACCGATGTCACGGGTGACTACGCCTTGGGCTGGAAGGTCATCGCTCTGGTCGTGCTCGTGCTCATCAGCGCCTTCTATGTTCTCAGCCACAAGTACCGCCATCTCTTGAAACGAAGTTGACCCCGGGACCGGGTCACTATACAAACCAAGAAAAGAGCCGCGGCCGCATGGTCGCGGCTCTTCTTGTATGGGGCCGGATGCCCGCCGGAGTGGTTATTGACATTTTTCCGCGTGAAAGCTACGATGGTGGTATGTGCAATCTGCACCCCCAAAAAGGAACCAAAGAATCGCCCGAGGGCTGTCGGCTTTAAAGAAAACCCGGCTCCCCCGTATTGGAGGAACGTCACCGAAAGGAGGGACATCATGCCGAAAGAATCGGATGCCTCAGCCACCAAGAATCCTCTGGCGATGCTTTTTATCCTCTCGACGGCCCATATCGCCATCTGGGGCGGCATCCAGGGATTCAAGGCGATGTTGCCCTTGGTGCGGGAAGAATTCGCCCTCACGGGAGCGCAGACGGGATTGTATGCGACCTTCTTTTATACGAGCGGCTTGCTCCTGGCGGTCTTTTCCGGTCGTA
>PUMR01000003.1 GCA_003551455.1 Mollicutes bacterium
CCTAGCTCGATGTTGTGAAGGAGTATTCCTTCGATATCATCACGTTGCCGCCGTCATCCTTCGAGATCACTCGATAGTAATAGACCGTGCCCGCGTCCAGACCGGCCAGCATGACACCGTGCGACATCACAAGTGTGGCATCCTCACCCGATGTATCGCCGTAGTCGGCCCGCACCTGGTCGAGGTCCGTCTGCCCGCTGCCATAGGCCTCACCGGCATGCGAAGCCGTCGAGTAGACGACCTCGGTAGTCGAGTCCTCGTCCGTGACCCAGACTATGACGGCCACAGAGCTGTTCACGTAGACAACCTCCGGACCCCAGTCAAGGGCCGGCGGGGTCAGGTCCTCCGTGGTGAAGCTGTACTCCTCGGACCACGCCTCGTTGCCGCTGCCGTCCTTGGACAGCACACGATAGTAGTAGGTCTGGTTCGCGTCCAACTCAGCCAGGCCGATGCCATGGCTGGTGGTCAGGGTGCCACTCTCCATGCTGTGGTCGGCATAGGCAGCCCGTACCTCATCAAAATCGACCCACCCAGGATCTGCCAGTTCCACAGTTCCGTAGACGACCTGAGAGGTGGCCGGCTCGTCGGTCAGCCACTGGATAACGGCCATATTTGCCCCAATATTGCTGGTGGTCACATTGGATATCACCGGAGGCGTAATATCCGCAGCCGTGGTGAACGTGAACTCCTCCGATATAGCCTCGTTCCCGGCTGCGTCTTCAGAACTGACCCTGAAGTAGTAGGTGGTGTCAGGGGCCAATCCGCTAATCAAAGCACTGTGCCTGAACACAAGGTTCGGGTTCATGGCATCCGGCCCGTACAGGTAGTCATTGTAGGCCGCTCGCGACGTGTCATCGTATCTCAGGTGCGTCGTCGCCGGCTCGTTGGTGAACCAGTTGATCACCGCGCTGGTGTCAGTTATGTGGGTCACCGTCACGCCTATAATTATGGGAGGCGTGATGTCCTCCTTGGTGGTAAAGGAACGCTCCGCCGAGATGGCCGTGTTGCCCGCGGCGTCCTTGGATATGACACGGAAGTAATACGTGGTTTCCGCAGCCAGGCCGGTGACCGACACGGCGCGCATCATCAGCAGGCTGGCGTTCTTCGGCGTAAACGACCCGTAGGCCGCCCTGGCAGCAGCAGCAGCATCGCCGCTGAAGTCCGTCCCCTCGTGCGACGCGCTGCTATAGACCACCTGCGAGGTCGCAGGCTCGTTGGTATTCCACCACACCACCACCCGAGAGTCTGTCTTGGTGCCCTCCGGCACGTCTATGCCCGAAATCACGGGCGGGGTGGTGTCCGGTTTCGTCTGGAATTCGCCTTCGTCCGACCACGTTGTGTTCCCGGATGCGTCCTTCGATATCACCCGGAAGTAGTAAGTGGTGCCCGGATCCAGGCCCGCGATAGACATGCTGCGCATCAGGACCAGCGCATTGTTCTTCGCTGTGAAGCTCCCATAGGCCGTCCTCAGATCGTCAGCCTCCGTCCAGCCTGAATCATCAGAATGCGACGTCTTGCTGTAGACCACCTGCGAGGTGGCCGGCTCGTTGGTATTCCACCAGATGATGGCCCGCCGCTCAGTTAGGGTTTCATCCGGCACGGCCACGCCCGAGATAACCGGCGGCGTGGTATCCGCTGCCGTCGTGAAGCTCTTCTCATCCGACCAGGCAGCATTCCCAGCGGCGTCTATTGATATCACTCGATAGTAGTACTTGGTGTCCGGGCTCAGACCCGTGAGTGAGACACCGTGTACCAGCAGATAGGTTCCAGTTTCAGCCGTGTGCGAATCGTAGGCGGCGCGCACATCGGCAACCTCGTCGAAGGTTCCCGCCTGCGAACTCGTCCCGTAAACTACCTGGGATGTGGCCGGTTCGTTGGTATTCCACAGCACCCTGGCACTGGTCTCCAGCGGGGGCGGAACCATTATGTTGCTGATCACCGGGGGAGTCTCGTCAGGATCTGTCGTGAACTGGCTCTCCTCCGACCAGGCGGCATTCCCCGCCTCGTCCACGGCGATGACTCTGAAATAGTAGTCCGTTCCTGCTGTGAGACCCGACAGGGACCTGCCATGCACCATGAGCAGGCTGGGGTTCTCGGCAGTATAGGAACCGTAGGCAGTCATGACATCGCTCACCTGCTCCCAGCCGGGATCGGCGGCGTGCGAAGTGGTGCTGTAGACCACCCGCGACGTGGCTCCTTCGTTGGTACTCCACCGGACAACCGCGCTGCGCTCCCGGATCGTGTCAACCGTGAGGTTGGCAATAACCGGCGGCGTCTCGTCGGCTGTAGTCGTGAAACTGTACTCGTCGGAGACCGCCTCTACGTCATGCGCATTGACACACCTGACGCGAAAATAATACGTAGTATCCGGCGACAGTCCGGTCAACACCACCCGGTGCACCATGACCAGGCTGGTGTACCACTCCGTCTGGTAGGGGTACTCGCCCGGCGACGTCCCATACTGGACCCGCGATGTGGCGGGTTCATTGGTGTTCCACCATATAACGGCGCTGGTCTCCGTGACCTCATCTGTTTCGACATCCGAGATCACCGGAGCGGTGGCCGCCTCCGTCTTGAAAGTAAACTCATCGGAAACAGCTTCGTTCCCGGCTTCGTCCATGGATATGACCCTGAAATAGTAGGTGGTATCGATCTGCAACCCGCTCAACGGCACGTTCCTGGCCAGCACCAGATCGTCTATGCGGCCGGTTACAAACTCGTAGTCGCCATGGTCGGATGAAGCGGTCCCGTACTCGACCTGGCTGGTGGCCGGTTCATCCGTCTTCCAGTATATGTAAGCAGTGGAAAAGCCCACTCCCAGCGCCTCCACTTCGTACATGACTGGAGGTGTGGTATCGATCCTGAAG
>PUMR01000075.1 GCA_003551455.1 Mollicutes bacterium
CCACGAGCACGAAGTAGCTTATCGAACGGCGCCAGCCCAACACTCTCGTGATGACGATCATGTTCGGAAGGCTCAATGACGGACCCGCCAAAAGCAGGGCGGTCGCCGGTCCGAGATGCATACCGCTATCCAGAAAGGTCTTCACGATGGGTATCTCCGTCAACGTGGCGAAATACATGAAAGCGCCGAAAGTTCCCGCGAGAAGGTTTCGTGCATATGTGTTCGTCCCAGCCAAGGGCACCATAACGTCCTCGGACAGAAAATATCCCACGACACCGGCGATGAAGATCCCCACAATGAAGAGCGGGATGATGCGCTTGGCGAGATCGCCGGTGGCCAAGGCCCATTCCTTGAGTTCATCGAGCTCGAACCAAAAAACAAGCGTCAATACAAGGGCGACAAAAAGGACCAACGGGATGATGAGGCTCACATACTGGCCGATGAGCATGCCGAGAAGGACGAGGAAGAAGAGTGCACTCTGCCAAACCTTGCGGCGTTTTTCACCCT
The DNA here is from genome assembly GCA_003551455.1 of Mollicutes bacterium. Next base: position 508 of record PUMR01000075.1, read on the forward strand.
CTTCTTCCGTAAAAAGGGAGTGGTTGCCGGTGACTTCCTCTTTCCGCCGCCAAAGGAGGAACATGAGGATACCGATGACAAGTGCCACGAGCACCGCTCCGACGATACGTACAAAACCGACGGCGAGACCGAAGAAAGCGAACGTCATGACGACGGCGAGCACGTTCACGGCCGGACCGCTGAAGAGAAAGGCGATCGCGGGACCGATGCCGGCGCCCTTCTTTCTGATGGATGCGAACATCGGCAACACCGAACACGAACAAACGGCCAAAATCGCGCCGCTCACGGACGCCACAAGATAGGAGAGCCTCTTGTCGGCGTCAGGGCCGAAGTATTTCAACACCGCCCCGGGCGTCATAAGCGCGACGATGGCCCCCGAAAGGGCGAAAGCGATTGTGAGGGACATGATGCGTCGCAAGAAGAAAGCGACCTCTCCCTCTTCTCCCGTGAAGTATTCCGCAAGGGCGCGGAGACCATCGAGGAGCATTTCTGTCAAGTTGTCGAGAAACATGGATGAAAACTCCTTCCTATGTGCTTACCCTTCTTCTGTAGGTTTCGCGGAGGATGGCTCTCTCGGCCATTCGCGATCGGTCTTCGCGGATCATCGGATTCGCGGAGAGCCGTGCCGCCAACAGGTCAACCGTCTTTTCGACATAAGGATCCCCCGCGAGGGAATAGGTGACGAATCTTTCCTCGCGGTTCGTCTTGACGAGGCCGGAGTGTTTCAGCCGGGCCAGGTGTTTCGAGATTTTCGGTTGAGAAAGGTCGAGCACGACGACGAGTTCACACACGCAAAAATCCCTCTTCCGCAAAGCCAGAAGGATGCGCAGCCGGGTCTCATCGGCGAGCGCCTTGTGGATTTCGATGGTCGTTTCCATGGCGGGCCTCCTCATATACCTTTATACGTATATGTGGATATTATAACACGCAAAAAAAGCGGGTGCAACACCCGCCCGGTCGTTTTTCATGTGATCTCCAGTTTGTACAGATAGACCTCGAACCTCTCCTCTTTTTCCGTGCGTGAATACATCTCGCAAGCGGCGAGACGATCGAATCCGTAGGCGTCGTAGAAACCGTAGTTGCAGGAGGTGTCGGTGAAAAGGTGGATGTTCGCCTTTCCGGCCTGTTCGGCCTTCGCGGCGAGCTCCTTCATGAGCTTCTTGCCGGCGCCCTTGCCGCGCAGGTCGGAATGGACGATGAAAAGGGTGCATTCGGCTGTGCGGCCGAGCGATTTCTTCCGCTTGAGCCGCCGCATGACGCGGTAATAGTCCCACTCTTCGGCCAGTGCCCTTCGCGAGGCCTTGGAGCGCAAAAACAACTTCAAGAACAGCCCGACCAGCCCCAAGCCGCGGCAGATATGCCGAAAAGGCAGCCGCCGGCGCGACAAGCGACCGCAGATGACGGCCTTGACTTCGTCTTCCGTTTCCACGACCCGTTTCCAGTCGCTCGCGACGAGGACGAACGTCGCCTCGAGACGGATGAGGTCGCTCCGCAACTTTTGGTCGGAAAAAGCATCTTTTGGATACCACGCGTCGGCGATGAGCTTTCGCAAGTCCTCTTCGTCGCTTTTTCGCAAGGTCCGGATGAGCATCTCTTCCATGGAAAACCATTCCTTTCCCGCATGTAGATGGACAGAGTCCCGTCCATACTTTATAATAACGTTAATGGACCAAACATTCCATAAAAATTGAAGGGGGCCGCCGATGAACGACACATTGGCCAAGACGATCGAGAACGGATTCTATGGATACATGGAGAAGAACCGCAAGGTGAAGAACGCCCACCTGCTTGTCGAAGCGGAAAAACAGGGGGTTTCCTTGCGACTGGCCGCGGGGGAGGACGAGTCCGGAAAGGCCTCCGTCGACCAACCTTTGTATATGGCCAGCGTGGGGAAACTCTTCACGGCCACCATCATCGGCATCCTCAAAGAACAAGGCAGATTGGCCTATGGGGATCCCATCGTCCGTTTCTTCGGCGACGACATTTCCACTCTGCACATGTACAAGGGCTGGGAATACACCGAGGACATCACCGTGCGGATGCTTCTGAACCACACTTCGGGGCTTTTCGACATCTTTCCGCCCCTCTTGACGAAGCTCGCTTTGGATCCGTCGCGGACCTTCACCCCCGAAGAGGCCCTCGACTATGGCATAAAGAATCTCAAGCCCGTCGCGGAGCCGGGTAAGAAGTTCCACTACGCCGACACGAACTACCTCCTGCTGGGTCTCATCGTGGAGAAGGTCACGGGTCTTCCCTTCCACGATGTATTGCGGCGGCACATCTTCAATCCGCTGCAGATGGAGCATGCATATTTCCTGCACAAATCCGAACCGAACAAGAAACCGC
>PUMR01000091.1 GCA_003551455.1 Mollicutes bacterium
ATAACTCTCCTCTCCTGTAGTGATTCTACTACAATAGTAGTAAGGGGTTGTAACATAATAAAAGTTTGGGGTCCTAAAAAAAGGTTATCTGGATATCGATTTTATTGCATCAATAACATCATGAACTATATTGCTCCCTCCTGAAAAAAGCAATGCACTGATAATTAATCCCATGCCATAATCCATTTCTACCCCGAAAAACATTGCCGGAATGTCGAGCCCTAATGCAAATACGACTCCCGCGCTGATAATTAATGAAATTATCATTTCAGGGTTTAATCCTTCGATTTTTATGTTCTGTAACCCGGGAATGGCCCGGGACATGATTTCAACTACTCTCTCTATAAGAAGAGATACCGCCCCTACAAGCGCAACACCTTCAAATACCATTTTATTATCCTCCTTATCCTCTGAAACAATATCCTATATTGTATTCTTTCTTCTCCTGAAGAATCTTCAATAATTTTATGTTCGTTGGTCGATCTGATTTTACTGCAATACTATCTCCTCCAATCAAGTGGTCTCCCGGTTTTACTCCCTTCTCAACCCTGATATACATTTGTCCGACTATCCCCATGAGAGTCCATTCTGATTTGCGTTCAGATCGCGGAATATTCTCTCTTCCGGGGTCAAATTCGGGGTTTTCTACTGGTAATCGTATCCTTCTTTCTGAAGGTATACGAGTTTCATCATCTTCTCTTACTACTTCTTCTGTTTCGACATCATATTCTTCTGTAATCTGTTTTCCCCATTCATCCGTCAGATATCGTTTTGACCACGTAAATGGAGTATCGTTTAGTCTGATGCCTGCCGTTTCCGATACTATACCCTCGATAAATTCACCTTCACGAACAGGACGCACCCCGAACCCTTCTTCACCACCTATATCAATTACAAGAGGTGTTCCCGGTGGTATTTCTTCCCCTGTAATATTTGGGAAAAATTCACCATAATCAGAAAAAGATGCGCCTTCAGATAATGAACCTGCAGTCGCTATATTACCTGTTCCCCCATCAAGTGTCCATTTTCTGTTTGACGTAAGAATATCTCCAGTAGTATTCCACCCTCCAGCAGTTGAACCAACTACACTACTACGAACTCTTGTTGCATTTAATATGAGGGAATCACTACCCGAAGCCCAACATAAATTGGAATTAATTACCGCACTTCTAATCCCTGATGCTTCTGAATCTTCTGATGCAATAACAGCCGATCTATTCCCCGATGCTTCTGAACCTTCTGATGCTATTACTACACGGCGATGTGTGTTTGAAGTAGATCCAGTATTGGTCGCATGAGATTTTAGCCCGTCAATTTCTGAATGGGAATGAGTTGCGGCAGCCGCTCCTATGTCAGCTAATACCTGTGCAGGTGTCCGGGTTTCTAATGATGTAGTGCCAGCAGCACGGAGATATCTACCTGCCGTATATGACGCCATACCAGTTCCCCCATTTGATACACCTAACGTTCCTGATATCCGAGCAACTGGTATGTCACCTACTTGAAGAGTCCCGTTCGTACTAACCGCGAAATTTAAAGAATCCCCCGTTCCAAAAAATCTCATAAAATATCTGTTTGCAGCATTTGAAGCAATAGAACCGCTTAATAATGTAGCATCAATTCCTGCATTTGTTGTAGCATCTAATGCCAATAAAGCATCAGTAGTGCTTGATGCAACACTTATTATATTCCGTGTATTCGTTCTTACATTATTAGATAATCTAGCATCATCGCCTTCGCAGAACATTCCTGAAGCAGTACCAAATTCTCCTGTCTGTAATAACCCCCCGGTTCCCGTAATGAGAGGCAATCCTTCAACAGTTCCAATCTCTCCGGTATTACTGATGTTCCCGTGACCATGCCCGATATACGCCAGTTCTGTATGACACCCTGCGGTAAACGTATTTTCGATAAAAGCGCCTTCATTAAATGCTGCTATACTTGTATCCTCTAACCCCCGATTAACTAAATCTATACATTGAAGGAGATTCCCTAATACAAATATCACTTCAACAACTTCTACAATATCGTCTTCTCGGATAACTGCCCTGAATGGAGGAGCAGGAAATTCAGAAGCATCTTCAACTAAAATATCAGTATCAGTAATGGTTATAGCCGCAGAAAGGGTAGAAAACCCGAAATTAGAGGCGTTTAATCTCGACATTATCTTACCTCAATAAACAGAATCCGATATTGTATCCGGTTTCTTCACCTATAATTTTCAAGAGTTTCACATTCGTTTTATTTTCTGATACAATTGCAATACCTTCTCCGCCTTTCAAATAATCTCCGGGTTCTGCATCAGGAGATATCCGCATATATACCTGTCCAAGCATCCCCATTAATGTCCATTCAGTTTTACGATCTGACCGTGGAACATTTTTAATATCAGGATTATATACAGGGTTTTCTCGTTGAGTTAGAATTTGTTTTGTAGCACGTTCCTTACTTTTTCCTTTATCCCCGTCTTTTACTCGTTCTGAGGTGTCCTCATAAACCTCTATTTCTTCTATTATCGGACGCCCCCATTCATCTTGCACGAATCGTTTGGCCCAAGTGAATGGAGTATCCCCAAGCCGGATTGCTGCCGTTTCAGACACTACTCCTTCTATCACGTCCCCGGGTTGAACTGGTCGGACTCCGTAACCATCAGCGCCTCCTACATCAACCACAAGAGGAGTTCCAATTGGAATTTCAGATCCCGTTAAATTAGGGAAAAATTCAGCATAATCGGTAAATGTATGGCTGGACGTTAAAGTTCCCGCAATCTGGATATTGCCTGTTTCGGAGAAGATATGCCACTTACGGTTA
>PUMR01000096.1 GCA_003551455.1 Mollicutes bacterium
ATGTGCCTATAAAGAAAGCTCAATTTCTTTATAAACGATTTACCCGCTTATTAGCGGTTAGAATTAAATTATCACAACTATTATTGACGTCTTTTCGTTAATCAATGTATATTGATTAAAATTAAAATAACCGCTTTATTTAGACGTAATGATAGATCGGTAATCAATTAACCAACCGAAAAATGAAGCCATGTATGGGTAAATCTAATTCGTAAATTATTGTTAGCCTGGAATCAAATCGACAAGGCTTCAAAATAGGAAAATTGAGCTTTCTTTATAGGCACAATATTTTTATTATATATAGTGAACTAGTCAAGACTTTGTAGACACGAAAAGATACACCTAGTCCAATCTTAGTTCAAGTCGTGCTTGGATTGGGGTTTTGTATTGAAGTCTATAAGCCAATCTTTCGTTATTGAAATAATTGACATATTCGGCGATTGTTTTTGGCACATCTCGGGTATTGTATAGATTACAGTCGATATAAAGCTCGTTTTTCATCCAGCCAGTCAATGCCTGAATGGTTGGATTGTCTGTCGGTGTTTTTGCTCGTGACATCGATCTCGTTATGTTAAAATGCTTATGAGCGTTCTGGAATCCTCTTGAGGCGTATACCGTCCCTTGGTCGGAGTGTAGAATGGTTTCTACAGCGGTATACCCTCTTTTTGTTTTCTCTTTTAGAAATCGCTCCAGCGCTGTCATATGCCCTTTGTAACTATGACCACTCCGATAGGGAGACAGGCAATGACTAATGATTTCATTATTGAAGACATCAATGAAGAGAGTCCATTCAAGCTTTCTGTATTTGTTCTTTATGGTTGTAGTGTCGGTCACGACTTTTTCAAAAGGTCTAGTCGTATGCCAGTTACTTTGAATGATATTGGGAAATTCAAGGTTGTCACTTCCTGGCCTTTCCCATTTTGGTTTTCGTGCTTGCGATCGGATTCCAAAACGGCGACACACTCGATGAATGAACCCATCACTGACCACCCATCCGGTTGCCTTTCTAATCTGCGCAGCGATGTTTCGATATCCGTGTGTCTTATGATCTTTATGTATATCTAATACCAGTGCTTTGGCGGTCTCTTGATTTTCTTGATACCGATTTGATCTGCCTTTTCTGTTGCGCCATTTGTAAAATCCGCTTCGTGATACACTCATGCAAACTCATAGAGATTCTATCGTGAATTCATTGGATAAATCTTCTACTATTTGGTATTCTTTTTGGATGATCGCCTTCGTCTTATGGCGACCACCTCCTCGCTTGTGTACCCCTTTTTTAACCGAGCGTTCTCGATTCTCAATTTCATGTTCTCGTATTGTAATTGCTCAGCTTCTGTTCGTTCTTTCTTGCCTTGGAGCTTCACTAATGGGTTTCTTGGCTTCCTACTGTTTTTTAGACCTTCCATCCCCTTTTCTAAATAGGCTTGTTTCCAATGATATAGGTGTGCCGTACTTATTTTTTCTTGTCGGCACAATTCTCTCAAACCAACCTCTTCATCCAGATACTGTTTGACGATACGAAACTTGCTCTCTTTACTCCAGTGCCTATTTGCCCCACCTTTTGGGCGGCCACTCTTGGGCATATCAATCGCTCCTTTTCTTAAGTATACAAAAAGATGTCAGTAAGCACATGTCATATTATGTGTCTACTAACATCGTATCAGTTCAATAGCTGTATCTTTCAATTATGAAACCAGGAACGGTAAATCGTTTTAACTGTGCGTTATGTTCAGTATTGAATGCCATCGTCGCCTTATGCGCTCTTCGGAATCGCGACGCTTTCCAAAGAAGAAGTGCCATAGAGGCCCGCGATCGATGACGCAATCCGAATGTTTGCTTCTCCGACCCGGATGGAATCGGGTCGGAGAAGCAAACATTTCCCGTTATGATTTGCGCAAACAGGGGAAGTTCGTGTATAATTAAACACAACATATGCATGGAACCACATATTTTTTCAATTCTCAGCCCGGACGAAAGCGTGTCTGCACGCATTGTCCGTATATTCCGAATCCAGGTGATTATGCATGATGCATTTCCGTAAAAGGGTTACCATATGGAGTTACATCCGGATGCTCATCGCGGCTTTCATGGCCTTGCTGATTCTTGGCATCCTCGCTTCCGCCTTCGGTTGGCCCGCAGAAGACTTCACATCGACCATCCGGGAATTCTGGTACATCGTCCCCTTCATGCTCCTCTTCATGGTTTTCTATCACATATCCCGAAGGGTGTTCGACCGGGGCTACAGCGAACAAGATGAGGTCCAGGATTATCTGATCTACATGTCCAAGCGGGTGCGACACGACCTCAACTTCGGCAAGGAAGAGTTCCGCCAGCTTCGTGAGGATGAGAACTTCCAGAAGTTCTTCCAGGAGGCCTATGAACTCTTCCAAAAGGGCGAGACCCCCGAACGGAACTACAAGACGCTGGCCGCATGGTTCGACGAGTCGGATTTGGCCTACGAGCCGGCCCAACTGATCATCGAAAAGACCAAAAAACTCAGGGAAAAATACAAAAGCGGCAAAACCTTCAAGGTATGAGGCCTTGTCTGCACGTCAGCCGCCTCTGATTGCATGTGATGACCGAATCGTCTACACTGGAGATGACACATTGGAAAACAGGCCAATTCCCGCCAACATGAAAGCCTTCGAGAAGAGTAGAGGTCGCCAAGATGTCGATGGCACATTTTTGTAAACAGCAGACTCGATGCTTGGCAAGCGAAACGACCACGAGAGAAAAACACCATGAAACCTTTACCATGACGGCCTTATGATGTATAATTAAGGAAGATGGGACCTCACATCTGCAAACGCCACACTTGAAGGCCAGAGGTTGAAATTTGTCTATCATCATGTATAATGTATGTAGAGTCGTTTACACTGACAATGACCGGTTCACACAGCCGCAGTCTCACGGTAGAGACACCCGTGATTGCGACGAGCTGACAGCTTGCGTCGCATTCCTCACGCTCGGCGAATCATGGCAACCAAAAAGCGATATGCAATTACCATGCGGGTTATTGACATATAAGACGGGGCTCGCATGGGATTCATATAAAAACTAAAAAAGGAGAGAAATTGGATGAAAAAAGCATTATTAGTACTGTTGTCCGTCTTCATGCTGGTTGTCGTTTCAGCATGTAGAAGAGATCCGGATCCCGAATCGATTATACTCGATCCGGAAGCCGTGACGATCGCACTTGATGAAACCGCTACCGTCACCGCAACAGTCGAACCCGAAGACGCCGACCAGGAAGTGTCCTGGGAAAGCGCCGATACGAGCATCGCCACCGTTTCTGACGGCGAGATCACCGGCGTCGATATCGGGGAAACCACCATTACCGTCACATCCGTGGCACACGAGGACATCACCGCCACTCTGTCTGTGACCGTGGAACCCCCCGAAGCAGAAATGAGCATCGCAGATGTCTGGGCGCTCGATATGGAAGAAGCGGCCGACACCATCGGTGTCATCACCGCCATCACCGACCACCGGACGTTCTTTATTGAGGATGACACTCGCGCCATCGCCGTCTATGACGGAGATGAAGAGTTCATCGAAGACTTGAACGTGGGCGACCTGGTACGTGTCCAAGGTGAACGCGACGGCTGGAGGATCGGCTGGTGGGACAGCGACTACAACCTCGAGCAGATCGGCTCCCTCACGGACGTCACCGTCTACATGACCGGTCAAGACGTTCCTGCCACCGTTGACATCCAAGATGTCGATTGGGCCGACGAAGACGCCTTGATCGACTATCAAGGCCATCGTGTGAACGCCACCGACCTCGTCATCACGAACATGTTCCAAGATGAACACGGCAACATCAATGTCGATGTCCGCAAGATGGATAACGGGGAAGAGGTCCGCATCCGCTATGACAGCCGTCTCCGTGACAGCGACGATGCCGCCGACCACCTCCTCGACTTCGAAAAGGGAGACACCATCAACATCGTGGGCATCACCCTCGGCTGGTTTAACGGCCCGCAATTCCTCTACAGTGATGCCACACAAGTCGTCGACAGCGACGAAACCTATGACGTCGCGATTGTCGGTTATCCCGACGAGACCGTCGAATTGGTTTATGAAGAGGAATACCAGCTCGAATGGACAATCATGCCCCCCTATGCTCCGCAAGATGTGACCTTCGAAAGCTCCGATGAAGACATCATCGAAGTCGACGAAGAAGGTAAAGTCACTGCAGTGGGCATCGGTACGGCCACAGTCACCCTCACCTCGGTCTTCGATTCCGATCAAACGGTTGACGTCGTATTTGACGTTGCCGGTGCAGGTGTCAATGTTGAAGAGGAAGCAGTTGACCTCTTTGTCACCGACACCTATCAAATCAATTGGGACGTCGTACCTGAGGAACTCGATCAGGATGTGACTTTCGAGAGTGACAACACTGATGTGGCAACGGTCGATGTAAACGGCCTCATCACTGCCGTTGGTCCGGGTGAAGCGGTAATCACCGTCACTTCGGATGTAGATCCGGATGCCACCGCAACCGTTACCGTTACCGTCACGTATGACACGGCTATCACCGGTCTGGATGAAGCCACCGAACTCATCATCACAGAAAAAAAGGTGCTGACCCCTGTGGTCATGGACCTTGAAGAAGCCGAAGAACATGATAACCAAGGTGTCACTTTCACAACCTCCGATGATTCCATCGTTGAAGTGGACGAAGACGGCGAACTCACAGCTATTGCCGACGGAACCGCTACCGTCACGGTCACGGCCGATGCGAATCCCGAAGTGAAGGTCGAAATCGAAATCACCGTTGTCAAACCGACACCGGCCATCTTCCTCCCCGGTCGTGTCCAGATTCTTGCCGGCGAGGAATACACAATTCTTGAACGAGTGACCGCTTCCGACTTTGTCGACGGCGACCTAACTGGCGACATCGTCATCGAAGACCTTGATGGTTTCGATGAAGCGACTCCGGAACTCGGCGAGTATGAAATCAAACTGACCGTCGAGAACTCTCACGATGTCAAAGCAGAAGTCATCTTCCACATCGAAGTGGTCGAATCCGATCCCGTCACCTATCCTTCCGGATTCTACAACTACCGTGTAGCAACCAGTGAAATGCGCCATGCGCTCTTCGCCTATGCGGAACGCTACCTCATGGAAACCATGTATGGTGGCATCCCCGTATTCGCGAACGCAGGCTTCAACATGTACAGCCACCGCCTTGAACTCCCTGTTGAAGAATATGTCCCCGTCATGGGCTTCGGAACCAGCTTTGCCGAAATGACCCAAGACGACTCGACCGTCATCATGGACGACGGCAACTACGGAGACGTGGGCGAATACACTTATCGTGGACGTCTCGGACAGAACCCGACCATCCTCAACCAATGGCTCTATGATGATGCGACCAGTTCTGATGTCATCACCATCTTCATGGACGCTCTCTTCGCCTTCGTCTTCAACGAGGACAAAGACGGTTATGAGGTTGTACCCTCCATGGCCGCGGACGAACCCGATCCGCAAGACCTCGAGACCCTCCCGACCGGTCGTGATGTTGCCCACACCTGGCGTATCTACGTCCGTGACGACCTGAAGTGGGGCTTCCACGAAGACCTCCAGGATGAAGGCTACAAAGAAGACATCGACGCCAGCGATTTCGTCGACACCTTCAAACTCGCGCTTGACGAAGAATGGTTCCGCGCCATCGCCGGCGGCGGAGACTTCACCTCCCCCCCGCAAGAGATCGTCAACGCCCAAGCCTATATCGACGGCGAAGTCGATTGGGAAGACGTCGGTATCAACCTCGTCGACGACCACACCATCGAATTCATCTTCGAAAATGCCATGACCGACTGGGATGTCCGTTATTGGCTGAGTTCCTTCGTCATGACCCCGATCCACCTCGAGCTCTACGATGAGGTCGGCGACCTCTATGGCACCGCCGAGGACAAAGTCGCCGCTCACGGACCCTACATCATGACCTACTATGAGCCCGATTCCATCATCCGCTACGAAGAGAACCCGAACTACCACGAGCCCGACCGTTACTTCTTCACACACCGCACTTGGCGGGTCATCGAAGACGCGGAGATCGCCTTCGAAGAGTTCCTCTACGGAAACCTCGAGGCGGCGGGTGTGCCCGGTGCGCGTTATCCGGACTTCCGTCACGACCCGAGAATCCGTCACGTACCCGGTGCAACCACCTTCCGCATCATGATTAACGGTCTCGGCACCATGGAACAACAACAAGAACAATTCCCCGACAGTCCTTGGACACCCGAGCCTCTGCTCATGCATGACGACTTCAAACTGGCCATGTTCCACGCCATCGACAGGGAAGAACTCGCCAAAGAAGTCATGATCACGAGCGAACCCATGATGTTCTACTTCAGCTCCGCTTATCTCGTCGAACCTGTCGAAGGTGTCGCCTTCCGCGACCTCGACTGGGGCGAATGGGTAGGCGAAGGCCTTGGACGCGACACGCACGGCTATGTGCCCGACCTTGCTGAAGACTACTGGGAAGACGCACTGGACGATCTTGTGGCCGAGGGCTATTATGACGCTGGAACCGAGAACGACTGGACAGTCATCGATATACAGTTGAACTTCTTCGCCGGCAGCGAGACCCAACTCGCCTTCGGTGAATACATCGAGGAAACCTTCGAGGAAATGTTCCAGTGTGAGACCCATTACATCAAAGTCGAAGTTGACCCCGTCGCGAGACCGTTCCCCGACATCTATTACAACTACATGATGGTCGGTGAATTCGACCTCTCAATCGGCGGCATCAGCGGATCCACCCTTGACGCCGCGAGCTTCCTCTACGTCTTCGCGGACGACAACCGTGGCGGTTTCACCCTCAACTGGGGTATCGACACGGAAACCGCCAACATCCGGATCCCCTTCGATGAGGATGGCAACGTCCTCATGAGCATCGAAGACGCCGCATATTCCGAAATGTGGTCCTTCAACGCTTTCGTCTCGGTCCTGAACGGTAGATACTACATCGAAGAGGGCGAAGAAGTACCGCGCGCCGATTGGCCTGTAGTAGAAGACGAGGACTAACACTCTCGCTACGGCGAAGGTGAAATCCTCCGGAACAAGAATCAAACGAGGCGGCACCAGCATGACTGGTGCCGCCTTTTTCTATTGTGCCGTCATAGATTTGAATGGAAATTTGTTCTCACTTTCACCAACGCTTGATTTCTTTATACATGTATATGATATTCAATTGCCGAATGTACAGGAGACTTACGCTGTACGATGTCTTAGAATTCAAGATGTTGGGTGAACGAGACGGATATATGGAATGACATTTTGTTCCGAACATGGGAAAAAGCGCTGTGTGTGTGGCCGGATTGTTGTTTGTCCCGAAAAAATCCTGTCACGCCTTTACCTTGACAGGAAAATATTGTATAATTGCTTTGGGGCATAATCGGTCCCGAAATCACGGTAGGAGCCCCCCTTTGATATTGATCTCGATGATGTTTGCCGGGGGTCATTCGAAACAATGAGTTCGCTTGTAAGGAATGATGCATTGTGCCAGGGATTCGCGCGCACACAGCTCATGATATCATAATCATCAGCAGGCATATGTATGTTCTCGGGCTTCATACATAGCGGTGTGAAGCCTTTTATTTGTTGGCTTTGATGAATCTCATACGGCAGAGGGGATCGATTCCCGCGATACCCACCGGATGCATCTGATTGATTTTTCCATGTATGTGACGTGGATGTTAAACGTTCGCGCCAAGATAAGGTTGCATAATATCGGAAAATGGTATATATTGTACGCAATTAAAGAGACCGCCATGATTGATGGAGATGTTTTCGAAACGGGAGACGTGAGCATATGCAGCAACCAGCAGAACCTATACAGAAGGAAGGCGAGGTAACATGATAAGGTATACGATCATACGGACACTCTGGATTTTCATCATCCTCTTTATCGTATTGTCCATCAACTTTACAATGTTGCGGCTGGCGCCGGTCTTTCCTCCCCCGACGGAGGAAGAGCGGGACATATGGTACGCCCGCCAGGTCGCCGACGGTTACATGACCATGCGTCGTGTGACCGATGAAGAAGAGGTGGACGAGATCAGGCAGGGCCTCCGCGAGGGAACCCTCGAGCGGATGCGGAACGACAGATACGTCTACGACGAAGAGAATCATGAATACCGCATTTTCGAGCCTGTCCCGATATCACAACAATATGTCCAATGGATGGGAAACATTCTCACAGAGTGGAACTGGGGTACTTCCACCCGTTATTCACCGAATGTACCCGTGTTCGACATTCTCATGCGAAGGATACCCATCACGATACAATTGAACATCATCGCACTGTTCTTTTACATTCCTATCGGTTTCGTACTCGGAATTCTGGCAGCACTCAGGAAGAACAGCCTCGCCGACAACATCATCTCCGTCTCGGTCATGATTGGTATCTCCATCCCGAGTTTCGTCGTCATGTCGATATTGGTGTTGGTGTTCGGCTATCAGCTCGGTTGGGCGGACACGCAGTTCCCACCGTCGGATGTTAGAGGAGCCTTTCAAGTCAGTGCTTTCGCCTTACCGGTTCTCGGTCTCTCATTCGGCGCCATTGCCAGTCTCACACGTGTGACCCGGGCCGAACTGACCGAGGTATTGACATCGGAGTTTCTGCTTCTGGCACGCACAAAGGGTCTGACGAGACCGCAAGCAGTCGTGCGTCACGCCATGAGGAACTCGTTGGTTCCTTTGGTTCCCGGAATCATCTTCTCCTTTGTCGGGTTGCTTTCCGGCTCCGTCATCATCGAAATGATCTACAGTATCCCCGGAACGGGAAGGATATACATCGCTGCACTCAATGCAGAAGATTACAACCTTGTGCTCGGTATCACCGCCTTCTACACAGTAGTCAGCCTCTTCGCGGTGCTTCTGGTGGACCTATCTTACGGCGTGGTTGACCCACGCATCAGAATGGGGGCGAGAAAATGAGCGAAAAGAGAAAACGCAAGCGTAGCGGCTATGAGCATTATGAGCAACGGACCGACGAGAAGAAGCGGCTTGACAATCTCGACTCGAAGCAGTTCGAGTTCGTCCATATGGACGAACGGATACATGACAAAAAATTCGAGACCAAGCCCGTCGGCTATTTTCGCGATGCCATGACCCGCTTCGCAAAAAACAAGACCAATGTCACAGCGACCATCATTCTCTTCACGCTGATTTTCCTTTCGATTATCGTACCGGCTGTGACCACGAAAAACATCCACACCCAGGAACATGAGATTTCGTTCTTGCCGCCGAGGATACCCTTCTTGGAAAACTTCGGCATTTTCGACGGTACACGGCGTGTCGAAGACGCAACCGTGCTTCGGGATACTATTGACCCCGAAACGGGACTCGGCTTGCCCGACCCCGAGATTTACAATCCGGATTTCATCGTCATGGACACGCTGGAAAACTATACGGTCGCTTGTGCTGAAAGGACGCCGGATTGTTATGGTGGCAGGAACATCCTGCGGATGGTCGAAGGCACTGATAATGCCATTATCAGCTCTCACCAGCCTTTCGAACTCGATGCCACCAAGAACCCCATCATCGAATTGGATATCTATGACATCACAGAAGAAGCGAACACGGAGCTCCGGATTCTTGTCGACCCCTTGGGCACGGATGATTATCAGGTCATCGGCACCATCTCCGAGCCCGGTGTCCATGAACTCGATTCCGTGGAAGCACTTCCCGACCTCTTCTATTCCAACCGCCCGCTGAGAATCAAGCTTGTCAGCGATGACGACCAAGCTCAAGTGGCGATCAAATCCATACAGCTTTTCGACGACAGTCAAGAAGAGCCCATCACCAACCACTACGGTTACGACCTCTCACTCTATATCGCCAATCCGGGACAGAACAGACTGCGATTCACCGCAGAGCAGGAGTCTGTCCTACTGAGGAGCCGTGACAACTTCGACATAGATTTCACCACGGAAGACGCTTATGAGTTCGTCGTCGACTTCGATGAGATGACACAGACCGATGACACTGCCCTGAACGTCTACATCGACCTCGAGGGCCACGGTGAACTGACGCTTATCGGCAGCATCACCGAGGAAGGAAGCCATGACATCTACCTTCCTGCGGACATGGAAGATATGCGCGTCAGATCGCGTCTCTATCTCGAACTCGTCTCGGATGCGCCCGACGCTTTCGTGTCTTTGAACAGTATCGCATTCTTCCGCGCACCGGAAGATGAAGCACGCGAATCGTTGGATTACCACGAGGGCGCATCACTCGCGGACTATGTCATCGAATCCGGCGAAGCCGAATACGAACGTATCAACGCCGGCGGCGATTTCTTCCGTCGCGGCGGAGAATATCTTTTCGCCTCCTTCAACTATGACCGCTATGACGCCGCCTTCGGCGACCGCCGGGAAGTTTACTCTTCCAGAGGATATTACCAAATCCTGGAAGAAAACCCCGAAGTCTGCGAACCCATGGAGGATCCTGACAATCCCGATGGCTACGTCTTCGACGAGGAATGCCCCTTCGTCAAAGTCATCCGCCAGACGGAGGTCACGGAGCACCGTAGACGCCAGCAGATCCAGCTTGCGGACGGCCATGAGAGCTATGCCATCCGTTCCCGTGTTCCCTATGATTTCAATATGGAACAGTATCCGACGCTCACTTTCATCGTCTCAGAAATTTATGATGAAGCTCCGACGCAACTCAACATCTATCTCGACTCCAACGATGACGGTGAATTCGAACTCTTGGCGGCTATCGACGACCCCGACAGGCACACCTTCGACCTGCGGGAAATCTTCGGTGACATCCCCAGCTTCTCTTCCCGCATCATTCTCGAAGTCGAAAGCGAGAGCGACGAGGGATTTGTCACCTTGCGAAGAATCACCCACGACGACGAAAGCCAAGCCGATCCCATCTGGGAGCATGACGGCGAGGATTTCATCTCGGGCCGTTATGTGACACATGATGGCGAAGGTTCGGTCTTCCGTCCCATCTATTACAGTTATGAATTGATCCTGAATTATCAGCGGTATGGCGGATACGACGAGATTCCCTATTTCTTCTTCGGCACCACCGCATCCGGTCGCGACCTTTTCGCCATGACGATGCTCGGACTCCGCACCTCGCTTTTCATCGGCGTCGCCGTTTCCATCGTCAACATCGCCATCGGTATCTTCTATGGCGCCATCGAGGGTTACTATGGCGGCAAGGTCGACTTGCTCATGGAGCGTTTCGCCGAAGTTGTCGGCCGGATCCCCTGGCTTGTCACCCTCAGTATCGTTGTCGCCTTGCTGGGTCCGGGAGTGTGGACGCTTTTCGTCCTACTCGTCTTCAGCGGCTGGGTCGGCATATCCGGAATCACCCGGACGCAGTTCTATCGCTTCAAGAACCGCGAATATGTCCTTGCGAGCCGGTCCATGGGCGCGAAAGACTCGCGACTCATCTTCCGCCACATCCTTCCCAACGCCATCGGCACCATCATCACAATGAGCATCCTCTCCATCCCGCTCGTCATCTTCACCGAATCGACCATCTCGTATCTCGGTTTCGGTATCGGGCACGGAACGGATTTCCATATTCTCGGCGTCCGCTTCTCCGGTGTCTCGATCGGTGTGCTTCTGGCTGACGGACGAGCCCACATGTATGCACAGCCCTATCTGACTGTGGCTCCCGCCATTATCATCTCCATCCTCATGATCACCTTCAACATGTTCGGTAATGCGCTCAGGGACGCCTTCAATCCATCTTTGCGAGGTGTTGAATAATGGCTGAAGAGAAAAAGTTGTCAGTTCAGGATTTGACCATCTCCTTTTGGACGAACCAAGGCATGGTCCGGGCCGTCCGCGGAGTGGGCTTCGAACTTTTCGAAGGCGAAACGCTCGCCATCGTCGGTGAATCCGGCTCCGGTAAGAGTGTCACCAGCCGTGCCATCATGGGCATCCTCGCCGGAAACGCCGTCATCGACAAGGGAAACATCTTCTATGAAGGTCAGGACCTGACGAAGATCCCCGAGGACGAATTCCACCGCATCCGCGGCGACAAGATCGGCATGATCTTCCAAGACCCCATGTCGAGTCTGAACCCCATCATGCGCATCGGCAAGCAGATCACCGAAGGCATGCTCATCAACGGCAAGCGTTTGAAGCAGCGTTACAAGCGTCTCGTGCATCACGCCAAACATGATATCTGGGAGGCCAAGCGCCAACGCAAAGCACTCATCGCCGAACTCGAGACGAAAAAGCGCGAACTGAAAAAAGCGGACAAGAAAGATGAACTCGCGAAATACATCGAAGAACACAAGCGCAAGCTGGCCGAAAACAGCAAGCATTTGAAAACCGCCCGTGAGAAGTTCCGCAAAGAGAAAAAAGAGGCCAAAGCGACGGTCAGAAAGGAATGGCGCGACAAAAAAGAGGAGACGAAGAAGGAACTCGAACGTCTCCGCCAAGAACTGAAGAATCACAGCCGTTCCGAATATTCCTACAAGAACGACCGCAAATACATCGAACTGAAAGAGGACATCGAGAAGCGCCGCCAAAAAATCAATGAACTCCAGAAGAAGCGTCGCACCACGACGGAAAGCAAGATCCGCATCGAACTCAGAAACGAGATCGACCACCGCAAGGAAGAACTCAAGAAACCCTTGGCCGAAAGCAAGGCCATCCGTCGGGCGGGCGGCACCAAGAGGAAAGAAATCAAGAAGGAAATCTCCGAGACCAAAGAGAATAAGCGCCGCTTCAAGAGGGTCACCCGCAAAGAGGCTCGCCAACGCGCCATCCAGGTCATGCGCGAAGTCGGCATTCCCCA
>PUMR01000014.1 GCA_003551455.1 Mollicutes bacterium
CAGGCTGTTAGGCAACAGAACCGCGTCCCTGAATTCTCTCAGAATGTCTAATTCCTGAGCCGTGTCGGTACCGTAGGCTACGGTGGCGATAGCGCACCCGCCTTTGGGAGGCTCGGTTGGACCTCCATAGCCTCCCCAGCTGTCCCCTCCGTGCAGGTAATCCAAAGACGGTGTGGTATTATTTCTTATTTTTGCCCACATATAGCCGCTGTAGCCATCCATGCTGTCGGTATTTACTCCACTGTCTGAGCACTCGTCCCACTTATTGCCGTCCCACCAGAGTAGCTGCAGCGATGATTCGTCGATGTTTGCCGCAGTTAATTCAGCATCGGTATAGTAAAGCCTAATTTCGATCTGCGTGACTTGAGTTGTATCGGGAACATAGACATCGATCCATTTACCCAGTGCGTCGAATCCGGTTGGAGGGGGCCCGCCGGGGTTATCGGCATACTTAGCCACAGTTATCTTGGCTATGCCATCTACAATAACCTCGGTGTCAGCCTCGGCCTTGGCATCATGGATGTCATTCTCTACCGGCGCTGTTACTACTTCAGATCCTAGCCAGGGCTCGAAATCCACGTTATGGCTAACCCGGACACCCTCGCCAGTGGGGTTGCCTGTCTCATGATACGGCCCGCTGGCGTCGCCCCACCAGTTTTTGGTGGCGTCCACCACCTCATATCCATCGTTCTGCACGCCATACTCAGCCCAGCCAACTATGTTGTTAAAGTGAGCTTCTACGGTGGAGTCATCATAAACCACTATTCCTACATGGTTGTCGGAGATAATAGACCCTTGTACAGTTGCGGTGGATGGAGCCGACTCGTCCCAATCAGGCAAACCTATCCCGATACCTGCGTACGTCTCCGTAATTGTACAGCCGTCGATATTGGCCTCAGCATTCAATATGCCGACACCTCCCATTGATTTTCGGACAGTCACACCTGAGAGGGTCACTGCAGAGGTGCCTGCATCGCTTATTATACATACAGCCACTCCCCACCCTCCGGGTTCGGACATTCCACTAATGTTCTCTACCGTCAGGTTGGCGACGGGTTCGGACATTCCACTAATGTTCTCTACCGTCAGGTTGGCGATGCTCCCTGTGCTGTCCAGGTAAATGATGCCGGCACCATTGTCTTCGTCGCCGAGAGCGGTTCCATCAAAGTTAATACCCTCAATATTGATGTTTTCTGACGCATGCACCACCGCCATGACCCATGCGATCTCTATTAACCCGGGGCCCATCGAAGCCGCATCCGCGGTAGTGACGGTTGCCCCCTCGGTGCTTATTATGCTTATGTTTTCCTTCGCCTGCACCAGGAAGTCATCGTATTCCCCCTCCGCCACCATGATGGTGTCACCATATTCTGCAGCATCAATGGCTTTCTGGATGGTTCGCCAGGGATTGCCTTCAGTGCCATCACCAGTGTCATCGCTCCCTGAAGTAGACACATAATAAGTCATTTCCGCTACTGCTGCTACCGGCACCGGCACCGTCGTCACCAGTCCCAGACTCACCATCAGCACCAGGGCAAACAGAATACTAGATATCTTTTTCATTCCTGACCTCCTTCGCAACAATTGCTTCCCTAATATACTTACCACTCCATCAATGTTTTTTCCTCTTCACCTCCTTTGTAACATGAAGCCGTTTAATTTTGGTTTTCTGTTCATTTCCGGGCATTCTCGAAACCCTTCACCTCGAGATTTTTGTAGTTGCCTGATTTATCAGGCCCCTTTGCCCAATAAATTGGGCAACTACATTTTTAAACAGCCTCAACATTTCACTTTCCCAAAAATCTTCAGCTTACAATATAATAAGCTACTAATGTAAACATCCTGTTAATTAAATAAACATTAAAATTTTCTGGATTACTATATCGCGTTCTCCATACCGTCAAGTGGTGCTTCCAAGCTTCTGTTGGGCCTGCCTCGACCATAGTGGCTCTCCTCTAGTGCCCACTTAATGCCCGAGAAAGACTAATCTCAGGACTCTCTCCCCGACCACAAATCGTGGCTCCAATTTAATATTTTAACAACCGGGTCAACAGAGCCTACCCTCACTGCTGTTCTCAGTATCTCATGCTGGGAGATGAAGTTGGCTATTGGAGGACTGGCTCTGTAATAGAGATATACAAGGTTAGCACCCAGGCTGTTAGACAGCAGAACTGTGTCTCGAAATTCTCTCAGGATATCTAATTCTTGCGCCGTATCGGTACCGTAGGCTGCGGTGGCGATGAAGCATAAAAAGAGATGCTGGAAATTGGCCGTTATCACATAGTCGCCGTTGATGGTTATAGTGGTTAGCGCGGCGTTGGCGTTGGCAATAGTGTCCACGTCTCCGGTCCATCCGACGAACCGGTAGAAAGTATCTGCAATTGCTACCAGTTCGACTTCGGTTCCGGCGTCATAGATATGAACTCCCTGTTCAGGGGTGTATAGGCGACCCCCGCTGGTACTAGATATTTGCAGGGTATGCAGAAAAGCTGTAATCCAGGGATCAAAGCGGACATTTGCCGAAACGGCGCTTCCGGTGCCATCTGCAATCCTTTCGGTAACAGGATCGGCCACGCCGCCGCTGGGTCCGCTGGCATGGCCCCACCAGTTGTTCGTGGCATCAACGACAACGGTGCTGGCTCCGACATAGGTACCGTAATCATCGTTCTGGGCAAGGCTGTTTGAGTTAATGAGCACGGTGCTGCCGCCGGCAATGGATTCCAAGTAGATGCCGTAGTCATTCTTCTGGATCTTGTTATCATCG
>PUMR01000043.1 GCA_003551455.1 Mollicutes bacterium
AAGACGACCCCGACTTCGACGCCGACCCCGTGGAAGCTTCCATTCACGACCTTCTTCACGACACCGAAGAGTACATTCATCGTTTCGTCAATGTGGAAGGTGTCGTAACAAGCATCGGCGATGGAGGTTTCTACCTTTGTGCAGATGGAGAAGAAATATTCTTCTACGCTGGAGGATCTCCAGGCACCAGTAAAGTACAAAGAGGCTTTGAAATCCGTGTGGAAAAGGCATTTCTCACCTATTGGCCGCCCGGCTCGACCAGGATCCAGCTCACGAATTTCGACCGGGGACGTGTGGATGTGATCACGGAAGATCCCGATGCGGACTGTATCGAATGATGGAACAAATGAGATGATTTACTCTTTATGCGACATATACTCGCAAACGAAACATCACGAGAAACCAAAAATAGGAGGATGGAAATGAAGAAACTTGCACTATTGACGATGTTGTTTTTTGCTTCTTTCCTGTTTGTCGCTTGTGGCAACGGTGAAGACCCGCAAGCCGACGTCGATGACGCCATCGCGCGGATTCCCGTATCGGGACTCGGTGATACCACGAGCGATTTCTGGCTTCCCATCGAAGGAAGACATGATACGAGCATCAGCTGGGAAAGCGACCAACCGGATTATTTGAAAGTGACAGAAGAGACAAGACAACGTGTACTTGAAGAAGATGACGCCGGGAATCCCATCCGCACCCAGCAACAGGTGAAACTCGAAGTCACTCGGCCCGAAATCGGTGAAGCCCATGTCGATTTCACCTTGACCGCCACTGTCACCAAGGGTGACGCCGAAGCGACCAGGGAATACTTCGGCAGAGTGCTCGCCGAGGATCCCGCCGACGAGTATGAAACCATCGCCGATCTGCATGCGACCGCCAACATCAACGACCTCGTCCAGATCACCGGTATCATCATCGCCCGCATGCCTATCAATCTCTACATCTATGACGGCGAACATGTCATCAGTGTCTATGGCGTTGATATGGACGATTATGCTCTCGGTCAAAAGATCGAGGTCATCGGGCAATACAGTCTCTGGCAGACGCTTTGGCAAGTGAGCAGTGTCGAACGCGTGATCGTCCTTGAAGAAGACCAAGACTATGACCTGGATGATATCATGATCGAATCGTCGGTCGAAGCGATCAACGACATGGTCCTCTCCAAAGGTGACAATCCCGAAGCGCCCTTGAAGCATGGTATGCCCTATCTTGTCACCGGCTATATCGAAGACCATCCGGACGACAACTGGATTTTCCGTTCGGCGGATTCCGACGAGCGTTTGATTTTCACCTACAACCAAAGCTCCGAATCTGATGATATCCTTACGGATTATGAAGGACAATTGGTAGAGTTGGCTGTTCACATCAACGCCCGCATCACCGACGGTGTCCTCATCTTCATCGACAAAGACAACTATGTGTTGAACGTTCTGGACTGACTGATCGGGCTTGAAAACCATTGTTTGACAACTCATCGACCGGGGTCTGCGACAGCGCATACCCCGGTCTTTCCTAGGAAGGAAAAGTCGGCGGACCTGAAAATGGTCGCCGCAGACTTGCATATGACCCCTATCTTTCTGGGGTACCGCCGAAAAGGAGGACAGGAAAGATTATCCGCATTCGTGATGTAAATTCAGGGGAAAATATGTTATCCTTAAATGTTAAATGATTGAGGGGTATCAAACCATGAAAAAGGTCCTTCCACGGCTCTTTTCCTGTCACTTTTCATCTTTGTGCTCTCGGCGTGTCAGCGGGAGGTTAGGCTTCCCGAATTGGAGGGCAAGACCGAGGAAGAAATCAAGATCATACTCGAAGACATGGGATTGCAGGTGAACTTCCTCGTCCGCCAAAACATCGAGAAAGAGACATCCAACCAGTTCGTGGAATACGGACGGAACCTTTCTGTCGGCGACCGGTTGCCGAGGGGAAGTTATGTGACCGTCCACGTCAGTGCGACACTGGATGAAGATGTCATCTATTTTGAACCCGTGGACATTCCTTATGACGGGCCTTATCTTGATGAAGCCTTCTTCAACATGGACTATTTCATCTATGACGAGGGTGCCGAGCACTATATCGGTGGTGGTGGCGCATTTCCCGTGACCTACGAGGAAGGACGCTGGGTTGAAGATCGCGGCGGCTGCATAGATGGCGATACCAGCGTGTTCACCTATCCACCGGAGATTCACGAGCGCATCGAATCGGGAACGCCCAGCACCCGTTATCTGAATCTGGATACCCCCGAGACCTGGCCGCCCGATAACCGGGAGGAATGGGGCCAACCCGCCACACAATACGTCTGCGACGTCTTGGCCCGGGCCGAAGAGGTCGTCCTCCAGACCGACCCCGGCGACAATCTCCTGGGGCGTTACGGGCGCCTGCTGGCCTGGATCTGGGTACGGATGCCGGAAGATGACGAATTCAAGCTCTTGAATTACAAAATCGTCCGTCAGGGCCTCGGTGTCGTCGCCTATGAGTATGGCGCCGGAGAGACCGATGTTACCGTCTATGACGACATGAAATACAACGAATGGATGCATTATGCCGAAGCCATGGCCAAGGAAGAGGGCCGAGGCATGCACAGCGATGTGCTCAGGGACTACTACTGGGATTACGACAATGACGCTCCCCATCCCATTCGCTGGCCCGATTGACTTGTGTGAAAACCCAATACGACCAACACTCATGACTGGAGGAGAGGCAACGATGTATCGAAAGATAATGGAAAAAATACAAGCTTACGACAACATCATCATCCACAGGCACATTCAGCCCGACCTCGATGCCCTCGGTTCGCAGATCGGACTGAAGGAGATCATCAAGGACAATTACCCGGAAAAGACCGTCCATGTCGTCGGAGACATGACCGTGTTCGATTTCTTGGGAGACATGGATGAAATCCCCGATTCTGCTTTCGAAGGGGCGCTTTCCATTGTCTTGGACGTCGCCCAGAAAGCCCGTGTGAGCGACGACCGGTTCCGGTTGGCCGAAGAGACGATGGTCATCGACCATCACCGGACCGATACCGATTTTGCCGACAATTTCATCTCCCGGCCCGACTACATAGCGACGGCGCTCATCATCACCGAGATGTGCACCGAGAATGACCTCTATGTGAGCGAAGACGCGGCGACCTGTCTTTTCGCGGGAATCGTCACCGACAGCGGGAGATTCCTCTATCCTTCGACGGATGCCTTCACCTTCCGCATGGCGGCTTTTCTGCATGACAAAGGGGCCCGCATCCAGGAAATCTATGATTCCCTCTATGACGAGGATCTGAACCTCAAACGTCTCAAAGGCTACTTCATCAACAATTTCCGAACAACAGACCATCACGTGGCCTACATGAAGAACAGCCGCGACTTGAAAGAGCGCTATGATGTCTCGACATTCACCGTGAGCCGCGGCATGGTGAACCAGATGGCCGGCATCAACGGCATTCCCGCCTGGGCCAACTTCACAGAAGACGATGACGGCATGATCCAATGCGAACTCAGAAGCAAATCCGTATCCATTGTCGACATCGCCAAAAAATATGGCGGCGGCGGACATGACCTCGCCTGCGGATGCACCGTGGAGTCTTGGGAGCTGACCGACCGGATACTCGCCGATCTCGACGCCCGTTTCGAAAGGAAGGAAACCGATGGATAAAGCGAAATTACAGAAGATACACGAGAAGATCCGCGAGTACGATCGGATCGTCATCCTCCCCCACGCCCGCCCCGACGGCGACTGTATGGGGGCGGCTTTCGGCCTGCAAGACATGATCGAGACCACCTATCCGGAGAAGGAGGTCTATGTGAGTGGCGAAGAAGCGGAATATGTCAAATTCCTCGGCCGGACCGACGAAGTCCCCGATGCGGCTTTCGAAAACGCCCTCGTCATCGCCGTCGACACGGCCAACCCCGACAGGTTGGCCGATCAACGTTACGACAAAGGCAAATTCCTGATCAAGATCGACCATCACATTCTCGTCGAGTCGTTCGGAGACATCGAGTATGTCGACACCCAAAGACCCGCGACGACCCTCATCATCCTCGACCTCTACCGGTTGCACGAAGACACATACAAACTCACAAAGAAAGGCATGCAGGCGCTCTATACCGGCACTCTCACCGACACGGGCCGGTTCAAGTACCCGGGGGTCGACGGTGACACGTTCCGCGCCATCGCCGTCCTTTACGACTTGGGATTGGAGACCGAGGACATCTTTTTGAACCTGGATGTCCAATCCGAGGAACTCACCCGTTTCAAGGGATATGTCCTGCAAAACTATCAAAAGACCGTCAACGGCGTCGCTTATATCGAGATCACCCACGAACTCATCGACGAGTATGGTGTCACGCTCGAAGAAGCCTCGAGCCTCGTGAACGAACTGGGTGTATTCGAAGATTGTCCCGTATGGGCGCTCTTGGCCGAATATGAGGAGAAAGAGGTCCGGGCCCGTCTCCGCAGCAAAGGACCCGCTGTGAACGAGGTCGCGAACCGTTTCGACGGCGGCGGCCACAAACTCGCCTCCGGAGCCAACCTCGGGACATGGGAGCGCGCGAAGGATCTGCTTGCGGCTTTGGACGAACTTGCCGCCGAATATAAGAAAAAGAACCGCTGAGTCGGCTTTTGTCAGCTTTTGCGCCTTGTCTTTTGCACTTGCAAGAAGCGGGGACATGGTATATAATACATAGGCGCATCAGGAAAAAGCCGGATAAAGGTGGTTTTTTTGGGCAGAATACGGATCGATTTCACCCTTCGGGGAGGAGACCGCGTCGAGCGTTTCCGGACCGGAGGCTCCCTCTGTGGCAAGACCATGGAATTCAAAGACGACCACGGAAACAAACATACCCTCGAATTGGGCGAGACAAGGCTCGATTATCATCGGGAAGGTAAGAACCCCTTGGATTTCACCTTCGAGAAGGGGAGGCTCCATCGGGGCGAATACCGTCTGCTCGATGGGACCATGGTCTTTGATGTGGAGACCCATGAGCTCGCCATGGAGCAGGAGAGGATCCATATCGTCTACACCCTGAAACAATCCGACCAGCCCGTCCACCATGCCGAAATCGAATTGCACTATGATCACGCGGACCAATAGGAGGACCATCATGGGAAATGAAGAGAGAAGCTATATAACGATCGCCGAAGAGATTTTGCGCGATAATGACGAGCCCATGGATTTTTATGACCTTTTCGACCATGTTCTGAAAACCAAGGGTGAGGATGCCGACGACAAGAACGACGAGCTGAACGATTTCTACACACAGATTGTCGGCAGCGCGAAATTTGTCTATACGGGAGCCAACACATGGGATTTGAAAGCCCGTCAGAAGGTCGATCTCTGGACCAAGGACGGCTCCTACTACAACGAATACAAAGAAGTGCATAACGAAGAGCTCGACCGCCGCCTCGCCGAACAGGCCGAGAAGGAAAAGAGGCACCAGGAGATGATCGAGAAACGGCAACAAGAAGAGGAAATGGCGCAGGCGGAGCAGGAAAGACTCGAGAAGGAAGAGAGAATCCGGGCCGAAGAGGAAGCTGCGGCGGCCGAGGCGCGCGCCGCCCAAGAGGCCGAGGAAGAAATCGTGAAAAAGGAAGAGCTTGAGGAGATCGCCGAGAAAGAGACGGTCATCACCGAAGACGAGGTCCAGGTTCTCGAGGAAGAGGAACCCGAACACCTCGAAGACAATATGGACGAAGAAGAGTACGAGGAAGACTTCGACGAAGAGGAATACCACGACATCATGGACCAATACGAAGACGAGTACGACAAGGATTGACTCCAAACCCGCCGTTCCGGCGGGTTTTTTCTAATATCATAAGCATGAACCTATCGATGTGTTATAATGGCGTTGTGTGTAATGTGAATGCTCACGAGTTCAAGGAGGGAAACCATGTTGGAAAAAGAATTGCTCGAGCGGATCATCAACACCGCGTTGGACAGCCGCGCCGATTTCGCGGAAGTGTTCGTCGAGCGCACCAAGCAGACCACCATCACCATGCAGTCGAACACCGTCCAGGATGCCGTCAACAGACGCATCTCCGGCGTCGGCATCCGTGTGGCCGAAGGACACAGGAGTGTCTATGGCTACACCAACAACACGGACGAGGATAACCTACTCGCTCTGGCGCGGGATTTGTCTTCATCGTTCAAAGGCGAACGTGTCCGGGAAACAGTCGTCCTAGGAGAGATCGAACGCGGTAAGAGACACAAGATTGAAAAACCGTTCGACCAAATCGACATCAAGGACAAGGTCGGTCTCATGAAACGCGCCAACAAGGCCGCCCGCGATTACAGCGATGACATCAGCCAAGTCAACATCAACTACATGGACACTCTGCAGGAAGTCTGGATAGCCTCGAGCGAAGACATCTATGTGACAGAAGAGCGGGGCCGGACCCGGTTCGGCGTCAATGCCGTGGCCAAAGACGAAAAAGACATGCAAAGCGGCTCCAACGGACCCGGGAAGGCGTGCGGATTCGAACTCTACGACGAGATCGACGTCGAAGAAGTCGCCAAAGAGGCGGCACGTATCGCCGTGACGATGCTGCATGCCGATGAATGTCCGAGTGACACCATGCCGGTCGTCATCGACAACGGCTTCGGCGGCGTCATCTTCCATGAAGCATGTGGACACAGTCTGGAAGCGACATCCGTGGCCAAGAACGCCAGTGTCTTCTCCGGCAAAAAAGGCGAGAAGATCGGCAGTGAACTGGTCACCGCCATTGATGACGGCACCATCGAGAATGCCTGGGGAAGTGCCAATTTCGACGATGAAGGCCGACCCCAGAAGCGCCGCGTCCTGATCAAGGACGGCGTCCTGGAAAGCTACATGATCGACTATCTGAACGGGAAGCGGATGAACGAGGACTCCACTTCTTCATCCAGACGCCAATCCTACCGTTTCGCTCCGACCTCCCGTATGAGCAACACCTACATCGACAACGGGGAGTCGACTTTCGAAGAGATCATCGCCGCCACGGATCACGGCCTTTATGCCAAGAAGATGGGCGGCGGCAGCGTCAATCCTTCGACCGGCGATTTCAACTTCGCCGTGATGGAAGGCTATATGATCCGCGAGGGAAAAATCGCCGAACCCGTCAAGGGTGCCACCCTCGTAGGCACCGGAAAAGACGCGCTCAAACGCATCGACATGGTCGGCGACAACCTGCTTCGCGCTCAGGGTATGTGCGGCTCGCTGTCGGGCGCCGTGCCCGCTGATGTGGGGCAGCCGACCATCCGCGTCTCGCATATGACCGTCGGTGGAAGAAAGGGGAAATGAAGAATGGATTTTCAACCGTTGTTCAAGAAAGCGAAAGAGAAAGGCATCGAAGCCATCCAGGTCCACGTGGAAAAACTCGGAGAGATCGAGTTCGACGTTTTCAAAGGTGAACTGGACAAGCACAAAATCGCCGACACGGCCCGTTTGACCATCAAAGGCATCTATGACGGCAAGATGGGGAAAATGACCACAGAGAGTCTGGATATGCAAGATGCGGACGAATGGGTCGAGGCGATCGTCGACAGCGCCAAAGTCGTCGAGAGTGACGACGAGGTCTTCATCTATGAAGGCGACGAAGCCTATCCCGAAATCGCAGGTCTGGGAGAAGCGAAACTCGCGAAGATGTCGGTGGAGGACAAGAAGAACCTGACCTTCGAGTTGGAAAAACTGATCCGCGAGAAAGACGAGCGGGTCTCCATCTCCGAAACCTCCTATGGGGAAGCGAAAAGGACCGTCATCCTCAAGAACTCCAAAGGCCTCGACCTCGAACGCACGGTGCACAGTGGCATCATGGTCGCCCAGGTCGTCGTGCGTGAGGGTGATGACTCCCGTTCGGCTTTCGAATACATCCAAAGCGACGATGCCGGTGACTTCGATCTCCAAGCGCTCGCCGACAAGGCCGTCAGCCGCGGCTTGAGCCTCCTTGGCGCCAAAGCGGTGAAAAGCGGAAAATACGACATCCTCCTCGAAAACCGGGCCAGTGCGAATCTCCTGCAGGCCTATGTGAACATGTTCAACGCCGAGCATGTCCAGAAAGGCCTCTCGAAACTCCAAGGAGCCATCGGCAAGGACATCGGCGGCAAGAACATCACGATCATCGACGACCCTTTCCGCGAAAAGAGCACTAAAAGCGCGACCTTCGATGACGAAGGCGTCGCTACCGCGAAGAAGACGGTTGTCGATGCGGGGAACCTCAAGACCTATCTCTACGACCTCAAGACCGCGAAAAAGGACGACACGAAATCCACCGCCAACAGTTTCGGCGACAGCATCCGTCCGACGAACCTCTATATCGCCCCCGGGAAAGCGTCTGCCGAAAAGGCCCTTGCGAACATGGAAAAAGGTCTCTATATCACCGACTTGCAAGGATTGCATTCCGGCACGAACTTCGTGAGCGGCGATTTCAGTCTCCAAGCCGCGGGGTATTATGTGGAAAACGGAAGAATCATCAAGCCCGTGGCCCTCATCACGGTGAGCGGCAACTATCTCGAGTTGCTCAAGAATGTCACCGAGGTCTATGACGATCTCCGATTCAACTTCTCCTATTTGGGCAGTCCCACACTGCGCATCGACAACATGCAGATATCCGGCGATTGAGATGCATTCTACAAGGCCGCTTCCGTTCAAAGACGGAAGCGGCCTTTTCATCGGGGCGGGGATTTGCGATTGCCCTTGATGGGCATCTGGTATATAATGGTCATGGCCCAATTCCGAATCTGGAGGAAATGATTATGTTGGTATCTGCGGAAGAAATGTTGAAAAAGGCCCGGGCGGAAGGGTATGCGGTCGGACAGTTCAACATCAACAATCTCGAATGGACAAAAGCTGTGCTCACGGCCGCTGAAGAGATGGCATCCCCGGTCATCCTCGGCGTGAGCGAAGGAGCCGGCCGCTATATGGGCGGTTTCAAGACCGTCCATGCCATGGTGAAAGCCATGAAGGAATCTTTGGGGATCACCGTCCCCGTCGCCTTGCATCTCGACCACGGCTCGTATGAAGCTGCCATGGAATGCATCGACGTCGGCTTCTCGAGCGTCATGTTCGACGGCTCCCATTATCCCATCGCGGAAAATGTCGAGAAGACGAAAGCGGTCGTGGCACGCGCCAGAGAAACAGGTGTCAGTGTCGAGGCCGAAGTCGGCAGCATCGGCGGCGAGGAAGACGGTGTAACCGGGGAAGGCGAACTCGCCGACCCCGAAGAATGCCGGCGCATCGCTTCTTTGGGTATCAGTATGCTCGCGGCCGGCATCGGCAACATCCACGGTAAATATCCGTCAGACTGGCAGGGGCTCGACATGGAGAGGCTCAAAGAAATCGGGGAGACCACCGACCGGATTCCGCTCGTGCTCCACGGCGGTACCGGCATTCCCGATGACATGGTCAGGGAGTCCATCTCTTATGGTGTCTCCAAAATCAATGTCAACACCGAGTGTCAAATCGCTTTCACGGGCGCCGTCAGGAAATATATCGAAGAAGGGCGTGACCTTGAGGGCAAGGGATTCGACCCGAGAAAGGTCTTGAAGCCCGGGACCGAAGCCATCCAACAAGTCGTCAAAGAGAAGATCCGCCTCTTCGGTTCCATGCAGAAGGCTTGAGGTGCACATCCGATGAGTCAATTCGACATGGTGTTGAAAGATTATGCGAATTGGAAGATGGACAATGTCGCCTTCATCGAACGACTGAAGAGCGATAAGACGAGCCTCTATAGAAGAATCGAACCCGTGTATGCCGTATTGGACAAAATCTATGCGATGAGCGTGGAAGAAGAGACCATCGACGAGGACCTCGAGACCATATTCCAGATCGGTTTCAACTACCTTCACGGCCAGATCACCTTGATCCGTCTCTATCGCGACAAGTTCTTCGGCGGCGACCATGAGCGCTTCATACGGTTCTCGCCTCTCTTGGGCTATCTGCTTTCCATTCACGATCTCCGTTCCGACCTGGAAGAACATGAAGAGGAACTCGATTTTTCCCGGTTGGACGATGTCGAAACACGCATAGAGACGATGATCGCCGAAGGAGACACCCGTTTCGAACTCGCCGGAGACCGGTTGAAAAAGGCTGTCGACGAAGTGACGAACGAGCTTGATTCCGAATATGCCGGCACCATCGACATTTTCGTTGAGATTGCGCAGAATCTCGGTATCGAACTCACAGAAGGTGAAACATTCGTCGTCGGCAGGGATTTGTAAGAGGGTAGATGATGAAAAACGCTCCGTGGAGACCTCCAGGTCTTCGCGGAGCGTTTTTGTGTTGTCATGGGCGTTGTCGCATATGGGGAAAGAGGATGACATCGCGAATCGACTTCGCTTTCGCCAGCAACATCACCAACCGGTCGATGCCTATGCCCAATCCTCCTGCGGGAGGCATGCCGTGTTCGAGGGCCTCGATATAGTCGGTGTCCATCTCGTTGGCCTCGACATTGCCGAGGGCCCGTTCTTCTAGCTGGTTTTCGAAGCGCTCTTTCTGGTCGATGGGGTTGTTGAGTTCGGTGAAGGCGTTGCCGTATTCCCTTCTGTTGATGATGATCTCGAACCTGTCGGTGAAACGAGGGTCTTCTTCGTTTTTTCGGGCCAAGGGACTAATCTCGACCGGATGGCCGTAGACGAATGTGGGTCGGACGATCCCGTCTTCGACAAAGTTTTCATAGAGGAGGTTCAGGATATGACCCTTCTTTTGGAAATGACCGGGAATCTCCAATCCTTTCTTCTCGGCGAAAGCGCGGGCCTCTTCATAGGAGAGGTCCTCGTCACGGAAATCGATACCGACCTTGTCTTTCACCAAATCGGCCATATGAACGCGCGTAAAACCTTTTGAAAAGTCGATGGAGGTTTCTTCGTCGATTTCGACGGTGGTTCTTCCGAGCACCTTTTTGGCCACCATGCTGAACATCTCTTCGGTGAGGTCCATCATGGTTTCCATGTCGCCGTAGGCCTCATATAGCTCCATCATGGTGAATTCGGGGTTGTGTTGGGTGCTTATGCCTTCATTGCGGAAGGTGCGGCCGATCTCGTAGACTTTTTCGAAGCCGCCGACGAGGAGGCGCTTCAGATAGAGCTCCGGGGCGATCCGCAGGAAGAAAGACATCTCCAGGGTGTTGTGGTAGGTCTTGAAAGGCCTGGCGGCGGCGCCGCCGATGACGGGATGGAGGATGGGGGTCTCGACTTCCATATAACCTTTCTCTTTCATGAATTCCCGGATCGCTTCGATGGTCTTTGAGCGGACGAGGAAGGTTTCCCGGGTCTCTTCGTTCGTCAAGAGGTCGAGATAGCGTCGGCGGTAGCGTTCTTCGACGTCCCTCAAGCCGTGCCATTTCTCGGGAAGGGGTCGTAAGGCCTTGACGAGATGCTTGTAGGCGGAAACGCGGATGGTAAGCTCTCCCATCCGGGTCCGCATGATGTCGCCTTCGACACCGACGATATCACCGAGGTCCGCTTGTAAAAAGAGGTCGAACTCTTCTTCGGAAAGGTCGTCTTTGCGGACATAGATCTGGATTTGTCCGCTCTCGTCCATGATATGGGCGAAACCCGCTTTCCCTTTGCCGCGTTTGGTCATGATACGACCAGCGATCCGGAAAGCGGGGATTTCTTTTTCTTCGAGTTCTTCCTTGGTGTGGTCACCGTAGGTCTTGCGGAGCGCTCCGGTGGAGGTGTTCCGCTCGAATCTATGTCCGAAAGGGTCGATGGACCGTTTTTTTAGTTCTTCCATCTTTTCTCTGCGGACACGTTGTTGTTCGGTGCGTTCTTCCATGTTGTCCCTCCTATTCAAGGGCTGTTTTCAACGCTTCGAGGTTCTCATACATGACCGTGATGTAGTTCTTGTTCACGCGCAACTCC
This sequence comes from Mollicutes bacterium, assembly GCA_003551455.1. Next base: position 11,837 of record PUMR01000043.1, read on the forward strand.
TCGTCGGTAAGAAAGCCGACGGGATGGAGATGGAGTTTACCGATGTCGGGGTTTTGGGAGCGGAGTTCGCTGAGTAGCGCGTCTCCCGCGGGGGATTTGGCATTCTTCTCGAAGAGGATGTAGCGGATCTCGTAATCGTCGGCGAGTTCGATGAAATGGTCGAAATCGCCGGGGATCGGCTCGTTTTCATGAGCATGGGCGTGCAATGTGAAAGGGCGGATGTCGATGCCGTAGGCCTTTTCCATGTAGGTGAAGAGTTTCACGTTGGTGATAAGCGGTTTCTCTTCGCCGGCGAGTTCTTCCTGATAAGCCTCATGCAGGCCTTCAAGAAGGATTTCGACAGTGAAATAGTTGTTCAGGATGCGGGCTTCTTCTTCCGGATAGGTGTCGACGAGCTTGTCGCGGACGATTTCGGCGGCTTCGATCATGCGACCGACATCGAGCCAGAAATGCGGATCCGGCATGAGGGTGGCATCGTCATCATCATGGTCATGGTCGTTGTGGTCATGGTCGTTGTGGTCGTGGTCGTTGTGGTCATGATCATTGTGGTCATGATCATGGTCGTGGATGAGTTTGACTTTGATGATATCGATATAGTCTTCAAAACGGACCAGTTCGACATGCTGGTCTTTGAAGACGGAATCGAGGTTTCTGTCGATGTAGGGGTCGAGTCCGGCCCCGACATAGAACAAGAGGTCGGCATCCTGCATGTCGATGATCTCGTTTGCGCT
>PUMR01000005.1 GCA_003551455.1 Mollicutes bacterium
ATCAAGGGGTCCTAGGTTCGAATCCTAGCTGGGGCGCCAGTGCGGCCCGTTGGAGAAGTGGTTTAACTCACCAGCCTTTCACGCTGGCATGCACGGGTTCGAATCCCGTACGGGTCACCATGGCCAAACACACGCATTTCCGTTGGGAATGCGTTTTTTTTGTACGCTCTTCCTCGATTGAATATCTATACAAGGCGGACATTCGGACGTATAATAGAGCCGGAAGACATAAGAGAACGGGCGGCGAAAAGAAAGAAGATGGACAGGAATGGAAAAGAGACGGATCAAGAGACAGAAACAACGGTTTCTCATCCGCGAGTTGGACCTTTCGGTGAAGAAGGGGATCATCACGGAAGAGGCGCGCGCGCAAATACTCGGCCAATACGAGGAAAGCACCGGGTTGCATGTCGTTGGCGTGCTCGTCACGATCGGGGCGGTGCTCATGGGCCTCGGTTTCATGTTGTTCGTGGCGGCGGCCTGGGATGCGATTCTTGACCCCTTGAAAGTCGCATTCCTCGCCGTCATGTTCGCCGCCGCCGTTCTTGCCAGCCAACTCATCACGGAAAGAAGACCGCTCACTTCCCACGCGCTCCTCTATCTTGCCGTTTTGATTTTCGGGGCGGGGGTCTTATTGGTCAACACCGCATACAATCTCGATGCCCAAAGCCACATCCTCCTCTCGCTCTGGATCATGTCCGCACTCGTGCTCGCTTGGTTCCGCAAGGAGAACGCGCTCTTCATGTTCGCCCACGTCCTGCTTCTTATCCTGATCGTTATCGATTTCACTGAATTTCTTTTCTTCCCGGTTATCCCCTTATTGGCCCTTTTCGTTTTTGTCAACCATCGGTTGGGCTATCGTCGAGCGCTCCTCTTCGCCACAATTACCGTGGCCTTGTTCCATCTTTTACAAACCTTGACCCACGTCGATCTCCTCTTCTTCCATGTCACCGCCATCTTTTTGGGAATCGGTATCTTTCTCTACCACGCGCCCATCCGCTTCCGCCCGGAGGTCTTTCGCACCGTGGGCCTCTTGACGCTCGGTTCCGCCGGTTTTTTCCTCTCTTTCAAAAACAGCTGGGCTTCACTCGACTTCATCGGGACGGGCACCCTGGCCAGCCTTCTTTTCACGTTCCCTTTCGTCGTCTATCTCCTCTATCTCACAACCCGTCGACACATCATCCCGCTCGTCTTTCTTGCGGCATTGATCATGCGCTATTATTTCGACACCTTCTATGAAGAACTCTCCCGGGCCCTTTTCTTCTTTTTGGGCGGGCTCTTCCTCCTTCTTTTCGGCTACATCCTCGAGCGCTACCGGCAGAAGATGTATACCAAAAAGAAGAAGACGACGGACTGATATGCCCAAGAGGAGGCCTGTATCAAGGGTGGGCGTGCAGGTTCTTCGCCAAAGGGGAAAGACAAAGCCTTGCGGACATGATACAATCAAAGTTGAATGACGGATCATACGAAAGGGAAAGGGGTGGTCGGCGACGGCCGGCGAATGATGATGGAAAAGAGGAAACTGAGCGAAGAACGAAAAGCAAAACTGGAAAGGACCATAGCGAAGATTCTGAAGAAGCGCCGCGTGCAGGGGGCTTCCGTGGCCGTGACCGACAAGAACGGCCCCATCTATGAGAAATACTTCGGCACCGTCCGCGCCGACGGCGAAAAGAACGGTCCGGAAAAGATGATGATGATCGGCTCCAATACGAAGCCGCTCACCGTCTTGGCCGTTCTCACCCTTAAGGACAAGGGGCTTTTGGATCTCGACGCGGATATCAGGACCTATCTCGAGAATTTTTCCATGAAGAGCCGTTTCGGTGATGTCGTCATCACCGTCCGCGACCTCATGATGCACATCGGGGGCATTCCCGACGATTACGGCCTCCTCCTCGACAAGGACAAGAAGCTCGTCGACACCATCGCTGCCCTCAAAGAGGATTATATTACCGAAAAACCCAAGACGATGTATGCCTACTCGAACCCGGGCTACGCTCTGTTAGGGCTCATCATCGAAAGCGTCTCGGGCAAGCCCTACGAGGATTATCTCAAAGAGGCGGTGCTCGATCCCTTGGGCCTGTCGGTGCGCATTCTCGATTCGAAAGAATCGAGAAGAACCATGCAGGATCGCCTCTCGGCCTGTTTCGACAAGAAGGGAAACGAACGGGAGGATCCTCTCACCACGCTCACGTCGGCGGGAAGTTCGACTTATGCGAGTCTTTCCGACATGATCCGGCTCGCCCGCTTCTTCTTGGATTATGAGAACCAGTCCCTCCTCGAGAAGGAGACCATGGCGGAGATGATGACAAGACCCGCGGCCGATTTTGTCATCGAGGAATCGCAAGTCACGGGACTCGGTCTCCGCCACGACTACATCCGGTTCTATGGTGAAGACGCCGGCAAAGTCTTGGGTCACGGCGGCGCCACGAGATATCACCACAGCACTTTCGATCTGCTCTTGGACCAGGACCTCGGTTTCATCGTCATGACGAACACCTCGACAGGCGGTCCGGCAGCCCACAAGATTTCGCGGGAACTCATGGGCGCCTTCCTGACCGAGCGCGGCCTTGACATGGTGAAACGGCCGAAAGAAATGGAAAAAGGAGACCCTGTACCCGCAAAA
>PUMR01000049.1 GCA_003551455.1 Mollicutes bacterium
GTCGTGATGCCCGGTATGAAGACACTCGCTTTGGTCGTGACCGCTTTTGATGAGGAGATGAGCGCTTCGCCCCGGTATTTCTCCTGCAACCATCCATCCATGTCGCGGGCCGTTCTTTCCAGGTCTTCTTTGGCTTTGCCGATCGTGCCGCTGCGGTAGATCCTATCCATCGTTCCGCTACCGACATACGTGTAGGAGACAGTCTTCACCCGTTTTGCCAAGCATCCGGCTTCGTCCAACGCCTCGAGCCACGCTTGCCAATCACTGCCACCCATCACATACACCGTATTGTCGATTTCCTCTCGGGTTGCGGCCGGAATATGGATGTCTTTCATCGTATTCTTGGCGACATCGATGGTTTTCCCGTCCAGTGGCTCCCCGATGGGTTTCAAAGCGGAATAGACCAGTTTGCCCGTCTTGGAATCGGGTCGGGCCCCGGCCGCAAGCGAATAGATCACAAGGTCCACTTCACCGGACGTCTCTTTGATTTTTTGAATGGTCCGTTTCTTGATGTCTTCACTGAAGGCATCGCCAATGATGTCATGATGGTCCGAGGGTAACTGTTCCGCATGTTGTAAAAAGGCGATGTTGTTCCAGAATCCCGCGGTGCCGGTGCGTTTGCCGGAAGGTCGTTTCTCGAAAGAGACGTTCAGTGTCGACGCCCGGGCGTTTTGTGCCAGTGTCACCCGGCTGGCAAGCCCGTATCCGGAAGAACCACCGATGATCAACACCCGTTTCGGGCCGGCAAAGTCGGGCAGGGCTTGTGCTTCCGCGAACAGACTGCTGACAAAAGCCTCGCACCCCTTGGGATGGGCGTTCAGATAAACGTTGTTCCGGATTGACGGTTTGATGATCATAAGGAACCTCCCTCGTTTTCATCATTCTATCATGAGAGTATTCAAGAATGATGGTTTCATACTCCCGATGGACCACGGTATTTCGACCGCCGTCATACAAAAGGAGCTATTTGGCGTTTCGTAAAGACAACAATGTGACAGACTCGATGTGTGCGGTTTGCGGGAACATGTCGAAAGGCATGACACTTTTCACTTCATAGACCTTGGACAAGCGGTCGATGTTTTTGGCGAGCGTGCTCGGGTTGCAGGAGACATAGACGAGTTTGGGTATGGGATTGCGCACGAGCTCAGCGATCAGCTTGTCGTCAAGACCGGTCCTCGGAGGATCAAATACGGCCACATCAAAGGATTTCCCAGTGTTTTTCAACTGTTGCAGCACCGTCCCCGCTTCCCCTTCGATGAATTCGACATGGGAGAGGTTGTTCCGTTTCTTGTTCTCTTTTGCGCTGTGTATGGATTCCTTGCTGGAATCGACGCCCGTCACCTCATCGAAAAGGTCGGCGAAATAGAGCGCCATGGCGCCGCTTCCGGTGTGGAGGTCGAGTAGACGTTTGTCTTTCTTGGCATCAAAGAGTGTCCGGATATACTCATACATGTTCTGGGCCTCGCGGGGGTTCACCTGGAAAAAGGCTTTGGGGTTGAGCCGATAGCGGACGTCTCCGAGCCGCTCCTCAATGGTCTCGTTGCCGGCGAGAATCTCGTAGGTCTCGCCGAACACCTCGCGGTTCTTGACATCGTGGTTTTTGCTGATGGCGACGCTCACGACATCGGGAAGGGCGAGAATCTTTTCCGCCGCTTTTTTCAAGATCTTGTTGAAGATGGTTATGACCAACGTGACCTGAATCTCGCCGGTCGCGTCACTCCTTCTCGTCACAAGATGGCGAAGCATGCCCCGCATCTTCCTTTCATCGAAGGCCCGGATGTCGTATTCATCGAGGATTTCGAGGACCAAACGGTTCGTCTCGTTCACCCTTTCCTGCTGGATGGGACAATCCAAGACTTCGACGAGCTGTTGCGACTCGATGCGGTAAAGCCCCGTTACGACACCTCTTTTCGTGTTTTTCACCGGCATCTGGGCTTTATGGCGATAATGACGCGGGGTGACGATGGGATTGAAAGCGCGGAAAGCGATCGAATCGAGAGGGATCTTCGTGTAACGCTCGAAAGATTGGCGCAACAGGCTCTCTTTGAGGCGTTGTTGCTCCTCATAGTCGACATGCTGGAGTTGACAGCCGCCACAAACACCGTAATGCTTGCAAAAAGGGCGTCTCCGATAGAAGGCCCGTTTCTTGATATGAACGGGCTCGGCCACGGCATAACCCTTGTGGAGGCTTTTCACACGCACGACGACCTCTTCGGGAGGAATCACTCCCGGGACAAAAACGGCTTGCCGCTTGTAAAAGCCTATGCCTTCGCCGTTGATGCCGATGGTCTTGATGGTGATGAGCACTTCCTGGTTCACTTCGAGTTGGGTTCGCATCGGAAACTCCTTCGCGCATTGGTGGGAAATCGCTTGTTCAAGGGTTTTGTAACTTACTTATTCGGCAAGTCTTCGGTGGTTGTGCCTTAAGTGTACCACAGGGCCCGACCACCGGGCAATACGCATGACCGGCATGGTGGTGTAAAATCGTCTTGGAAAAGTGAAACAAAAAGGAGTAAGCTCCTCTGGTATAATGAAAGTCAGCACAACCTCAAACCAGAAGGAGCTTACCCATGGACATGATAACACAAAAC
>PUMR01000084.1 GCA_003551455.1 Mollicutes bacterium
ACGAAGACGAGAACGTGGTGAGTTTCAAGCTGAAGCGGCGTCCGTTGGAAAAGCCGCAAAAGAAGACCTTCACCTCCGGATTGTATGCTTCGTGGCTCGAAGAGCCTTCCGCCTACGGCCATCTGGAAAACGACAAGTGGCTCGGCGTGATCGAGATCGACCGGCAGCGCTTTGCGAACCGGCTGCGGGTCACCGAACTCCTCGTCTTCGCGAAACACCGGAAAAAAGGCGTCGGCACCGCCCTCATGGACCATGTGAAAAGGGTCGCCGAAGAAGAGGGGTTCCGGGAGATCATCCTCGAGACGCAAAGCTGCAACACCGCCGCCGTCGACTTCTACAGAAAGCGGGGTTTCTCCTTCCGGGGCCTCGATATCACCGCGTATTCCAACGAAGACATCGAAAAGAACGAGGTGCGAATCGAGATGGGGCTGTCTTTGGGAAAAGACTAGTCCTTTTTCTTTTGGAGGACCTTCTCGATCGCTTCCAGCCTTTCGGCGAGCGCGCGCTCGAACTTGCTCGTGCGGACGGGCGTGAAATAGCGGCGGTCGGCGAGACCGTCGGGGAGGTATTGTTGGCGCACGATGTGGGCATCATGGTCGTGCGGATAGAGATAGGCGTCTTTCGCTTCGAAATTGTCGATGTTTATGAGATGGTTGGGAATCTTTTTCATCCCGCCTTCATCGAGGTCTTTCAAGGCCTTGTCTATGGCCTTGTAGGCACTGTTGGACTTGGGCGAGAGCGCCATCTCCACCACCAGGGCGGCGAGCGGGATCCGCGCCTCGGGGAAGCCGACGCGCTCACAGGCCCTGGCACAGGCGTCCATGCGGGAGAAGATCGCGGGATTGGCCAGACCGACATCTTCATAGGCGATGACGCTCATCCGGCGGAGGATGCTCTCGAGGTCCTCCATCTTGATGAGCCGCGCGAGATAGTGCAGGCTCGCATCGACATCGCTGCCGCGGATGGATTTCTGGAAGGCGGAGAGGATGTTGTAGTAGTTGTCCTCGTCCTTGTCGAGGTCGAAAGCGGGTGTGAGAACGACACGCTCGGCCATGGCCAAATCGACATCCGCACCGGGATGGGCGATTTCGATGATCTCGAGCATGTTGATCGCGGTGCGGATTTCCCGGTTGCTCGAACGGATGACATAGCGATAGACCTCGTCGGAAAAGTTGGCAGTCAAATCATCCGGGAACCGGTCTTTCAATTTTTTGAGGAAGGAAAAAAGGTCTTCCTCGGAAACCGGCAAAAGTTTCAAAATATGGGTTCGGGAACGAACAGCCGGGTTCACGCTGTGGTATGGGTTGTTTGTCGTCAAACCGACCAGGATGACGTTTCCGGCCTCGACTTCCGGCAACAAAAAATCCTGGATATCCTTTTTCATCCGGTGGATCTCGTCGACGATGAGGAGGGACCCGTAACGTTTCGCTTGCGAAACGATCTCCTTCAGTTGCGCCTTGTTGTCGGTCGAGGCGTTGAAGGTGTGGGTGTTCAACCCGAATTCGTCCGCCATGACGCGGGCGATCGTCGTCTTGCCGATCCCCGGCGGGCCATAGAGGATCAGGCTGAAGAAGCGCTTCCTCGCGACCATCTTGCGGATGATGCCCTCTTTGCCCACCAGATGGTCCTGGCCGACGATGTCGTCGAGATTCCGCGGGCGGGCCTTGTGGGCGAGCGGTCGTCCGTTATCCATGAACAGATTCTCCTTTCTTCCACCCCGATTATATCATTTTTCCCGACTTCCCCGCCCCTTTTTCATGGATTACCGACGCAAAGACTGCTATAATGGGCTTGGTGCTCGCGCACCCGCCCCGGCACCCCCGAAATTTCGCCTCTCACGCTTCGAAGGGACTCGGAGTCCCTTTCCCCGCAAAAACCGAAAAACGCGACGAGAGGGAACCCAAGTACCCATTGACAAAGGATGAGACCATGCTCGTCAAGACGAACTACCACACCCACCACCGACTCTGCCGGCACGCGAGGGGCACCACCGCCGACTATGTCGAGAAAGCGCTCGAACTCGGCTTCAAGGAGATCGGCATGTCCGACCACGCCCCGCATGCGCATTTCGACGACGACACCCGCATGCGGCCCGAAGAGCTCCCGCTCTATCTCGCCGACATCGAGAGGACCAGGGGGCGCTACGGCGAGAGGATCCGCATCCTCTCCGGCCTCGAAGTCGAATACGACCCCGACACCGACGCCTATTACGAGTCGCTCCTGGAAAAAGTCGACTATCTGGTCCTCGGTCAGCACTACCTGGAAGGAGACCCCGTCAAAAATGGCGTCTCATACACTTTCGACCTCGAGAGCGGTGAAGACCTCATCGCCTACGCAAAAATCGTCAGAGAAGCGATTTCGACGGGTTATTTCGCTTTCGTGGCCCACCCGGACATTTTCCTGGCCGGCTATCCCCGTTTCGACGCGAGCGCCGAGGAAGCGTCGAGGATCATCGCCGAAAGCGCCAAAGAGCACGGGGTGTTGCTAGAGTTCAACGCCAACGGCATCCGGCGCGGGCTTGTGCAGAGCGAAGAAGGAGAGCATTACCACTATCCCCGCAAACCCTTTTTCGACATCGCGAAGGCGACCGGCTCCGGAATCCTCCTCAGTTCGGACGCCCACAGCCCCGAAGAGCTCTATGACGATGCCATGCGGGAAGCCGAACGGATCATCGACCGCTGGGGACTCACCATTCGGGAGACTTTAGCGGCAAATACCAAATAACCGTCAAAATTTGCGTTCTCAGCGCGTTTCGCCCGGCGGCTTGTAAAATGGTCGACCACACACGAAAAACGCATCAGGCGGAGGCCTCTCTCGCCCGGTCCGAGAGAACCAGAAGCGGAAAATAAACGGGGTCATCGTTTTTTATTGACCCCGTTCCCCAAAATTCGGTGGCGTGATTTCTCCAAAAAAACATGACCAACATATTCAAATAAGGCCTTTACGCTTCGAAAGAAGCGATTCCTTTATCGGCCGCGTAACTTCCTATAATATATATTATGTTAACTTGGTCTTTCGCCTTTGTGTAGGTTCATGCGGTTTGTCGGTGGTATGTGAAGAAATGAAAATGCTGTGCTTTTCCATAAATGGGCCGCCGAAAAGTCGCGACCCGAAAAAACGATTTGGCGTTGCCGACCCTATAAAAATATCGATGGTTCAGAAACGAACATTTCTTGTCCGTCGAAACTGTCCGAGGTGATCCCATGCATAAAAATGTCGCGCTCATATTCACCGGTGGCACGATCGCCATGAAAGTCGACTCCAAACTTCAAGGTGCCATCCCTTCCGTTTCTCCCGAGGAAATTGTCAAAACCCTGAAAAGGGAGACCGCCCACGAGAACCTCACGGCCTTCGAATTCTCCCGGCTTCCGAGTCCCTCCATCACGCCCGGAAAAATGCGGGAACTGCGGACCGAGGTCGAGAGATTCCTCCAAGACGAAGATTATGCCGGCGCCGTCGTCATCCACGGCACGGACACCCTCGAGGAGACGGCCTTCTATCTCGATACGACATTGCAGAGCGAAAAGCCCGTCGTCGTGACGGGCTCGATGAAGAACGCGAGCGAACTGGGCTATGACGGTCTCACGAATCTCGACTCCTCGATCCGTGTCGTCCTCGCTGAAGAATCCCGCCAAAAAGGCGTGCTCGTCGTCATGAACTACCAGGTCCATGCCGCCGTCGAGGTGACGAAAACGCACACGTTGAATCTCGACACGTTCAAGAGCGTCGATTTCGGCCCCCTGGGCATCATCGACGGCGACGATGTCCTCTATTACCGCACGTTGACATCCCGCCGGGCTTACGGCCTCGAAAACGAGATCGACGAGCGGGTCGCCCTCGTCAAGGCTTGCGCGGGGATGAAGGGCGATGTTTTCGATCACTATGTCGAAAAAGGCTACCGAGGTGTCGTCATCGAGGCCCTCGGGCGGGGGAATGTGCCCACCGACATGATGGCGGGCATAAAAAAAGCCCGCGCGGCGGGACTGGAAGTCATCATCACCTCGCGTGCGGTGGCCGGGCGCGTCCTCGACACCTACGGATATCCCGGCGGCGGCAAGGATCTCGTCCGCCACGGTTGCATCCTCGGTGGCACCCTTTCGGGTCCGAAGGCCCGCATTCTGCTCATGGTCGCCCTCGGAAACGGGATGGACCACGAGGAAATCCGGGCCGTTTTCAAAAACTGAAATCGCTCGTTTTTGGCTTTGTTATGGTCTTGAATGCCATTTTTCACCGGTTTTCTTGCGCGTTCTCATGAGAAAAACGCACGTCGAGGGTCTCCCTGCGTGCGTTTTTTCATTCCACAGCCCCGAAATAATCGGCGATTCTCACCTCGGCCAAATCGTCGGGTATGGGCGCATAATGTAAAGGCGGTTCCGCCCTGGAACGATCCCAGGACGCGTGTCCCAGCGCATAGAACATGATGAGGAGGGAGTCGACGCTCCGGAACGTGTCGAGCGGCCAGACCGAATCGTCAGAGACGGGCATGAGTCGCTCCTGGCGGAACCGGTAACGGATCTCCGGAATGTCCCGCCTCTTCCAGAGGTCGAGTTCGAACTGGGCCGAGAGGATCATGCGCACGATTTCGAGTGTCCGTACTTCCCGGATGGCGGCTTGTTCCGTTTGTGTACAAATCTTATTGACCAGTCCGTCTTCGATGTATGTCGCCAGAAATTCGTCGGTCGGAGGGATGAGTAAATTTTCCGGGGATTTCGGATCAATCTCGAGGTACAGGCCGGCATGTGAAAGTTCGTGTATGAACGTTTTCAATGACAGCGCATCGGTCAAAGGACGGGTTTTCACATGGACTCTTCCGTCCGGAAATTTTCTCGCGAATCCGGCGAGTCCTTTCTCGGACATGTGAATCGTAAGCGAACGGTCCCAATCATTCCCGGCGAAAAATTTTTCGGCCGCTTGCACGAGTGTTTCCGCATCCCGCTTTTTTTCGAGCGGGTAGGTGGCTCTCAGCCGCTTGAACCAGTTCTCCCAATTCAGCCCCTGTTCTTCGGCCATTCTTCGCGCTTTGGGCAGGTACTTCTCGAGCGTATCCTCGAGAATCTCTTCCATCCGCCCGAGCGATATGCCCGCGGCGCGCAAGACGAAAGCGAGATAGTCTTCATGGCCCAAAAGTTGCGCTCGGTGGGTGCGCAAGGCCATGAGTCTGACCACATCGGGTCGCAAGGCGCGGGCGAGGAGTCTGCTGTCTTCGGGATAGCCGGCGAGGCTGTCGATGCGGTTGCGGATGGCGGCGATTGCGGGGTGGTGCTCGATGAGGGCCCGCTGCACGGCGGGATGTCTCTTGTCCAGGGTACCGGCCGCTCGGAACATCTTCTCGTCATGGGGCGTGAGGTCGTTCTTCGCACCTTCGACGATGTTCTCCCATTCCTTCTTCGCATACATGCGGGAAGCTCGCAAATATTCGGCAAAGCTCATGTTATCACCTAGCGGTTGGCGATGATCCGCAAGGCCTCTTTGATCAGCACCGCCGTGTCCTTCGAAGTGTCGAGTTCGGCCACCACTCTGTCGATTTCCTTTTTCTTGTAGCCGAGGGCGCGGAGGGCGTCCTCGAGTTCTTCGACCTTCTTCCTGCCCTTGATGGTCAGAACATCCGTCTGCAGTCTGCCCTTGAGGTCCAAGACAATCTGCTGGCTCGCTTTCGGACCGATGCCGGGGAAGCGGTTGAGATATTTCGTATCCGACATCTCGATGGCCCTGACGATCTCGGCGACATCCGCCGCCGCCACGACGGCGAGGGCGCTTTTCGGACCGATCCCCTTGACATCGAGGAGTTGTTCGAAGAGGCGTTTCTCCTTGATGGAGGAAAACCCATAAAGCGTGTGCGCGTCCTCGCGGACATGATGATGGATATAGACCAACGTGGCTGCATCCTCTTGGAAAGCGAAGGGGTTCGGGACAACGATGTGATAGCCGATTCCCCCGACTTCGAGTGTGATCTTTTCCGGTTCGATTTCCGTTACGGTGCCCTTCATGTAGGTGTACATAATATCCCCTCGATTTTGGTTTGTATAGAAACTTTATAGGAGCGTCAACACCATCGCCGTGGCGAGACCGAAATACACGACAAGGGCGGTGATGTCGTTGATGGTGGTGATGAATGGGCCGCTCGCGACGGCGGGGTCGATGCCGACCTTGTGCAACACCATCGGTATCAGACTGGCCTGGAAAGCCGAGACGGTGAGCGCGGTGAATACCGCGAGTCCGACGACAAGAGCGACGTTCACAGGCTCGATGAGACCGTCGCGGATGACGCCCATGGGGGCGACGGTCAAGAAGGCGAACGCGAGCAAAAACGTCAGCATGCCGAGAAGGAGGCCGTTGACCAAGCCGATGGCGGCTTCCCGCAGGAGATGTCTGGTGGCGGAGAGCCTCGTGGTCAGGGTCTCACGGCTGATCGAGAGCACCGTGACGGCGAGCGACTGGGTGCCGATGTTGCCGGCCATGCCCAAGATGAGCGGTTGGAAGAGCACCAACGCTGTCACCCGGGAGATCGTCTCCTCGAACGAGGCCAAGACGCTGGCGATGATGAGATTCAACACCAAGAGGAGTGCGAGCCAGGGAAAACGGCTCTGGGCGCTTTTCACCGTCTTTTCTCTCGGGCTGTCTTCGGGAGAGACGGCGGCGAGCTTGGCATAGTCGTCATGCGCGGCCTCTTCGATGATGTCCAAGGCGTCATACATCGTGATGACGCCTTGGATCCTTTCATCGTCATCGAGCACGGGCATCGCGTCCGTGTCGTATTTCTGGATGTCGCGGACCACCTTCTGGATGCCGTCTTCGGTGTGTACCGACCGATAGTGCGGATTCATGATCTCTTTGATGGCCAAGGGATGCTTGGCCACGATGAGGGTCTTCAAATCGATGAGACCCAGCAGTCTTTCCCCTTCGTCGACGACGAAAAGGCTGTCGATCGTCTCCACTTTGTCCGCTTCGGCCACGAGTCTCTTCATCGCCTCTTTGACATCCATGTCGGGATGGAGGTGGATGAAAGCGGGGTTCATCTCGGCGCCAGCCGTGGAATGGCGGTATTTCCAGAGCTTCCGCAACCGCTCCTGTTTCGGCTTGTCGAGAAGCTCCATGAAGTCCGCACTCTCTTTGTCCTTCATATTCTGCAAAAGGTCGATGGCGTCATCCGGAGCCATCAAGGAAATGACCTCTTTCGCTCGCGACTCGGCCAACTCCATGATGAAAGCCGCTCCCCGTTCCTCGGGAAGCTGTTCGAAGACGCGGGCGAGCTTCCCGTTTTCGACATGTGCATAGAAACGTTGACGCTCGCTTTCGTCCATGAGCAACAACGCCTCTTGCAAGTCGAAGGCGTGATATTTCCTGAGTCTGTTCTCAAGCAGGCGGCCCTTGTCCTCGCGACGGACGAGGTGCAGGACTTCCGTGGGCTTGTGTCGTTTTCTCAATGTCATCTTGGGCATGGTCAAGAACTCCTCAAAGACGAAGGATGATGAACGAGGCAAGAGAAAAATAGATGATGAGGCCGAGAATGTCGTTCAGCGTAGTGATGAAGGGGCCGCTCGCCACGGCGGGGTCCGCCTTGAGACGATGCAGGGTCATGGGGATGAAAGCGCCGAAAAAGGAGGCGAAAGCGAGCGCGACCGCGAGGGAGAGACCGATGGTCAACGCCACGAGGATGGGTGGGTTCGCCCCGGCGCCGGTGACGGTCAAGAATGCGAACGATGTGAGACAAGAGAGCGACCCGATGGCCAGCCCGTTCAAAGCGCCGATACGGAACTCCTTGAACATATGGCCGAAAATCGTGGTCCGGTCGGGGTAGGCCCCTTTCGAGATGCCCCGCACCGTCACGGCCAAGGACTGGGTGCCGGTGTTCCCCGCCATATCTAGGATCAGCGGTTGGAAGAAGACGAGCACCACGACGGCCTCGAGCGTGGATTCGAAACGGGATATGATAGTCGAGATGACAAGCCCCAGAACCAACAACAAAAGCAGCCAGGGCAAGCGGTGCAAGGCCGAAGCGAAAATCGAGACGTGCACGCGTCGATCGGCGGAAATCGCGGCGAAGCGGGCATAGTCCTCGTCCGTCTCCGCGTCGAGGACATCCGCGGCATCGTCCATGGTGATGACGCCCTTGAGCCGGTTCTTCTCGTCGACGACCGGAAGCAGGGGGATCTCGTATCCTTGCATCAACCTGGCGGCCTCCTCACTGTCGGTATCCTCTTGCACAGTGATGATCTCGGTCGCCATGAGATCCGCGATACGACCGGGGCTTCTCGCCTGGATGAGACGTTTCAGATTGATAGCTCCCTCGAGAGCGCCGTTTTCATCCAAGACGAAAAGCCGCTGGATCCCTTCGGTGGTGTTGGCGTTCTTGACGAGGGTGCGCATCGCGTCCTTCACATCCATATCCTTCTGGATCGCAATGTAGTCCGTGGTCATGATGGAGCCCGCGGTCTCTTCCTGGTAGCGGGCGAGGGCGCGGAGTTTCTCCTTGTCGGGTGCGGTCATATGAGCGAAATACTTATACCGTTCAGTAGAGGTCATGGTCTTCAATATGTCGGCCGCGGCGTCACCATTCATACCCGTGAGCACTTTGGCCGCTTTGTTTTCGGGCAAACCGGCGAGTATGCGGGCGGCAAAGGACGCCTCGGTATGCGAAAGAACCTCGGAGAGCCGCTTGCGCCCGAAGGTTTCGACAACAAGCTCCAGCCGCTCCGCATCGAGGTCTGTCAGGGCCTCGGCGATATCCGAAGGATGATGCTTGTCAACGGTCTGTGAGATTTCTTTCTTCGTGCCGGTAGCGAACAAACCGGCGAGCGTCGGTTTCTCCCTGTCCATGATAAAGCCTCCTGATGGCCGTTTCATGCCTATTATACAACAAATCCCCGGATTTAGACACATCGTGACGGGGATTGTCGGGAGAGGTTATAGTATGTTTACGAACTTTTATTCGGTGAAATCGAACTCTTTCCCGAGGATACGGACGGTATCCCCGGGTTCGACCCCGAGTTTCTTCAATTCGGCCTCGACGCCGAGATCCTTCAGCCGGCGCGCGAATCGGCGCACCCCTTCGTGTTTCGCGAAATCGGTCATGGCGAAGAGCTTCTCGATCCCCTCCCCTTCGACTTCGAAGACGCCGTCGTCACCGCGACGGATGGTGAAGGGCTCCTTTTCTCCGTCAAACGTGTATTCGACATAGGGTTCGAAGGCGTCGGGGGCGTAGAGAGCCTCCTTTTTCGTCTCGTCGAGCTTGTCGGCGACAAGGTAGACGAGCTCTTTGATGTTCTCTTTCGTGATGGAACTGATGGGGACGATGGGAGAATCCCCATCATAGAGGGATTGGAAGCGTTCAAGATTCTCTTTTGCGGCGGGCATGTCCATCTTGTTCGCGGCGACGATCTGGGGGCGTTTTTCCAGATCGTGACCGTACGCGGCGAGTTCGGCGTTGATCGTCCGGAAGTCCTCATAAGGGTCGCGGCCCTCGAAGGCGCTCATGTCGATGACGTGCACGAGCACCCGCGTCCGCTCGATATGGCGCAGGAACTGCTGCCCGAGGCCTTGGCCCCGACTCGCGCCCGCGATGAGTCCCGGCATGTCGGCCACGACGAAACTCCGGCTGTCGTCCGTGCCGAC
The DNA here is from genome assembly GCA_003551455.1 of Mollicutes bacterium. The sequence goes on from PUMR01000084.1 coordinate 9,613, forward strand.
GACCCCGAGATTGGGCACGATCGTCGTGAAAGGATAGCTCGCGATTTTCGGCTTGGCGGCGGAGATGACGCTGATGAGCGTCGATTTTCCCGCGTTCGGCATGCCGATGAGGCCGACATCGGCCAACAGTTTGAGTTCGATCCGGAGTTCGAGCTCGCGGCCCGGCTCCCCTTTTTCGGCGTAATCGGGCGCCGTGTTGCGGCTGCTCGCGAACACGGCGTTTCCCCGGCCGCCCCGGCCGCCTTTCAAGATGAGGGCCTTCTGGTCGTGGTCGGTGATGTCGGCGAGCACTTTGCCGGTCTTGGCGTTGAAGATGGTCGTACCGACGGGAACCCGCAAGTGAAGGTCTTCGCCGTCTTTCCCCTGCATTTTCTTGTTCTTTCCGGCTTCGCCGTTTTCCGCCTTGAGCAAGCGGTTGTAGCGGAACTCGAGCAGGGTGGAGAGTCCTTCGTCGCCGACGAAATAGACGTCGCCGCCCCGGCCGCCGTTGCCGCCGGAGGGTCCGCCTTTGGGCACATATTTCTCGCGGCGGAAGGCGCTCATGCCGTCGCCGCCTTTTCCGCTTCGGACGGTGATTTTGACAAGATCGATGAACATGGGGGTCACTCCCTACAGTGTCGCGAGCCAGTGGTCGAGGGCTTCGCGGGTGGAAAAACGCAAGAAATGCTTTTTATGGGCGAGGGTGTTGGCGATGCCCTCGATGCGTCGGTGATGGGGGCCGAAAGAATACACATAGCGCAGGAATTCCTGGTCGATGTCCTCGTTGCAGCCTTCGGCCATGTCGCTCCGGTGCCGGTGCTTGTATCTCGCTTCCCTCTCGATGATGCCCTTCAAGGCCTCCTTGCGGTCATAGCGGAGCAGGATCACGGTATCGGCGTAACGTAAACGGTCGGCGAACGTCGGGGTGTGGAGGTAGTTCCCGTCCATGACGAAACGGGGGTGCTCCCGCATGAATTGGCGGATTCGCTTCTGGAAAAGGTTCCTGTCGATCGGGGTCCAGTCCTTTTTCCAATAGATGGTGTCGAGATGGAGCGTGGGGAGGGAGAGCCGCTCCCCGATCAAGCGGGCCAGGGTGGTCTTGCCGGAACCGCTGCTTCCGAGGATGATGATGCGTTTCAAGAACGCTCTTCCCACGAGACGTTCATAGGCCAGACGGTGGATCGAGGGGATGTAGTCCATATAGGCGAACTGGAGCTTGTCCAAGAAGGCGCGCATCCGCTCGTTTCCCGGGTGGGTGTCGATCCGGATGGATTCCATGCCTAAACTTTCGGCTTTTCGAAACAGCCAAAGAAAGAGCGCCGTGGCCACTCCTTTGCGTTGGGCGGAGGGGTCGACGACGATCCGGTGCACGGCCAGGGAGTCCGCTCGCATCCAAGCCACGGAACGATAGACTTTCTCATCACCCGGAAGCACCGCCATGGCACCGAGAATCCTGTCGTCCTCCTCATAGACATAGAGGGCGTCTTTCTCGATGTCGGCGGCGAAATGTTCTTTGCGGGGATAGGTCGTGTCCCATTGCCTTATGCCCCGGGCGCGCATATCCTTGATCGTCTGGAGGCTCAAGGCGTCGATGCGGTCGAGGTCGTTCGCTTTCGCGAGTCTTATCATGTCATTCACCCACAGGTCATTATACAATAGCTTGCCTAAAGAAAAAAGGCAAACAGCCTTGGACTGTCTGCCTGACTATTCGGGATACACCGATGCGCGTTTTTTCGATTTGCCCATCCGTTCGAATTTGACGATGCCGTCGACCTTGCTGTAGAGGGTGTCATCGCCACCCACGCCGACATTGACGCCGGGATGGACCTTGGTGCCGCGCTGGCGATAGATGATGGCTCCGGCTTTGCACCGTTGCCCGTCTCCGCGCTTGGCTCCGAGGCGTTTCGCTTCGGAGTCCCGACCGTTCTTGGTCGAACCGACACCCTTTTTCGTGGCCATGAACTTCATGACCTGGATATCCATCAACATTTCCACTCACCTCCGCTTTCGCTTTCTCGCATTATGCTTTGATGTTGGTGATCTCGAGTTTCGTGTAGGGCTGTCTGTGGCCCTTCTTACGACGATAGTTCTTTTTCGGCTTGATCTTGAAAACCGTGATCTTCTTGCGTTTTCCGTGTTTGACGACTTTCGCTTCGATTTTGGCCCCTTTGACGTGGGGATCGCCGACGACGGTCTTTTCTCCGCCGACGAGCAAGACCTTGTCGAAGGTCACGGTCTTCCCTTCGTCCGCATCCAGTCTCTCGACATAGATCTCTTCGCCTTTTTGGACGCGGAACTGCTTTCCGCCGGTTTCGAACACTGCGTACATGCTCACGAGCACCTCCTCGTTGTCAAGACTCGCCATGGGGGTGATGGTCGAAG
>PUMR01000022.1 GCA_003551455.1 Mollicutes bacterium
GAATACTGCCCCGGAATCAACAGGAATATTAACATCAGTTGAATCGTTAATAGCGGCAGAAAGGGTTGAGTTGGCGAAATTAGCCGCCTGCAACCGTGGCATTTCAATCAGCTCCCATCTGCGAATACCGTGTTAATAACGAACTCAATCTTATCTCCCGGATTCAAGTTTAAAGGGAGAAAGGAGCCGCGCAGAAACAGGTATCCAGTCGTATTACTTTCATGATTAAACAATCCAACCTCATTAATCGCTTTTGGCGTAGAATCACAAGTAAGCTCACCAACAACTCTGTAAGTGTTAAAGATGCCTGATTCGGGCGTAGATTCAACAACCGAAGAAGTGCCGTCTGTTCTGGCTTCTGCACCCGGAACTTCAAGTGTTTCATCAGTAATCTGAGCGGCTGTTGCTCCACCCGTTCCCCAATGAACCCATTTTGGCTCGGTGCTATCTCCTTTGATTCTGTCTGCAATGATTTTAAGACCATTGTTTACGATTTTTACTATATCTGTCATGTTAATTTCCTCCTATAAATTTCTTTATTTTGTAAGCAATACGTTTCAACGGGTTCCTGCTCCAATAAGCAATAACCCCTTTATCTTCTACTGTACCGTCTGCCCTGATAACCTTAGCAGATATCGAGGCTTCTTTCATTGCTGCATGACTTTCAATCATTTTACTCTCCTACCTGTTCGATGTATCCTCTCATGTTCACAAAGGCTAATGTATCGGTTGCATGGGAAGTTACTTGTACCCGAATCTTTGATAATGCCGGGAAGATAATCGGTGTACCAAACACAGTGATATCAGATTCGTCTTTCACGAACCCACTATAATGGGGGGCATCTCTCCTCCAATATGGAAGTGGGATGACTTTGATATCTCTGTTCTGTTTAATCTGTTCCAGTCTGATGACTAAATCATCTACCGTGCTAAAAGTTTCGACTTCATACTCTGACATGCTTTTAACCGCCCTTATAACCCTAGTAACCGCTTATTAAACGGCGCTAATCCCGGAGTTTTACCAAACACTGTATGCAAAAAGTATCGCTCCTCATCCTTGGTATGGTCGTTCTGTTTAAGTGGTTTGTCTTGCCCTTGTGCCTGAGCTCTAACATCCCAAACATAACCCCCATACTCTCTGATAGTTTCTTTACAACTTCGATGTATATAATATCTCCCCTGATGCAACATTGTTGCCTGTGTCCGAATACCGTCCAATACGGCATTGTCTGCTTCTATCACATTATGGAACCCGTCTTTCCTCAATTGTGCTTTGAAACTGAGCGCGGAAGGATCTACAATAATCGCACGGGGTTTGATGTTACCAAGAAACGTCTTCATATCTTGCGAATATTCAACATCTGTCTTTTGTCTGCCTTGCACCGTATAATCGTAATAATATTCACGTTCTTTCCAAGCAAGATCGTCTTTTACTCCATACAACCCAAATGCAGTCGGGTTGTTTGTTCCATAATCTACTGCAACATAATAGGCTGTTGGTGAAGCAGGAGGTAAATCAATGACATGCCGTGATTCATCAAACATATCATACACGGCTCCTTCTGCCATTACCCATAACCCTTCGATATACCGTTTATACCATAATCCAGTATATTCCATTTTGAGTTGCTGCACAAACATGCGGTCAAGAAATGGATTATCGTCAATCCTGAATGGAATATGTTTTATATCAAGATCAGTTGTATCAATGAACTTTTTTAACCAGTGATACGGGGATTCGGGGTTAGAAGTGCCATCAAACTTTGCACCGGGTTTATCCAGTCTTGATTTTAACATTTGGAAAAAAGGTTCCGGCCACGTACTCACTTCATCGCCCATACAATAAACAAGCCCGATACCCTGTATTTTAGCTACTGCGCGATCATCGTTTGCACCGACCACATACGCTGGACGCCCAAATAAATCTATCTGGTTGCCTTTTCCATACAACCTTGATACATTATCTGAACCATATAACGCACGTAATGGTTCAATCACGTTTCTGATAAGTGTGCGTTCTGTTTTACCTACAAGCATGAAGTTACCCGGCCCTTGATATTTCACTCGTAACGGCAACAGAAAAAAAGAAGCAACGGTTTTACCGCTTCGGACAGAACCAGTAAGAAGATTCCATCGTGCATTAGCTTCACGGAGCACATATTTTTGTTTTTTTGATAACGCCTGACGTTTATATACCATCGTCTTCATCGTCTCCGAATGCTATGTTTCGTTCCAATGCTGCAACAAGTTTGTCAAGACGTTGTCCTTTATCTGTATCTTCAACCACTTCTGTATAACCCCGTGTTTTCCCTATAGTTCTCAGAACCAGATTAATAGCCCTGAAATCTCCTTCATTAACCATCCTGCTCAATTGTGTTTCTGCCATATCAATAGTCATTTCGCGTGCTTCTTCTACAACCTGCCTGACTTTTTTAACGGTCTGTGCCCGTCTATATATTGTCCATCTCGCAATACCAAGACGCCGGGCTGCAGCTGTCATGTTACCCCGAGAAGCCCATAACGCTTCAATAATTTCTTCATTTGAAACTACACGCCCGGGTAGTCTTGTCATTGTTATCTCCTCTTCTTTATCGGTTTCAGATCAAACTTTATGGTGTCTGTATAATCATTATCAAAAACACCCATATCTTTGATGTATGCAAGGGTGGCTCTTTCATCATCATATTTCTTTACCATCTTGTATCCTTCATACTCTTCTCTGTTCGTTGTATAATATAAAACATTCCTTAAAAGTGTCGTCTGTTTTGAACTGCAAGGTAGTGTTCTCAATGGTCTGACATTTGCCATATATTTTCTCAGGAATTTTTCGGCTATTTTGGTGTTAAACATATTATCTAAACTGATATCATAACGTTCATGACGCATAGGTGTAAACATTTGATAATCCAGATTGGTAAATTTAACACGGAACGCCCCTGCATTATCATAGATCGGCGGTATCTGTCCAAACAACCCGTCCCATTCTTCCATAGTATCAAGTCCCGTTATACAGAACAACCTTAACCTGACTTTGCGGCGGGCAGCCCGGAGCATAGCAGCTACAAATTCTGAATCAGTAAACGATTTTCCATACTTTTTTCGGCGTTCTTCTGTTGCAAACTCTATTCCTAACCTGTATATCGACCCCTGCCTCAGAGGAGCCTTTAAAAAGTCTTTCAGCATGATAGATTGTGTTGGTCTCGATAAAAACCCCGCAGAATCGTTTGTTACAATAATACAGTTTGGGTATTGAGTAAGCACCTTGTTTACTCGGGCTGGGCTATTTGTCTGATACGTATTCGTCCAAGAAGTCACACAAAAACTACACTTATTCTTACACCCCACTGATCCCCAATAATATCGACCTCCTTTACTCACATTTGCTACAGGCACGTTTTCCCATTCTATAAGATTCGATGGATGAATAATTTCGTCTTTGCCCTCCCACGTGACGCACTTTAATTCTTTCATTTCATCAATAGACTGGCATTTCAGGAGTTCAAATCCCTGACCAATATTTACATAATCCCCAAACAAGAACCAGAGTTTGTAATAGACTGCAGCATGTCCTCCTATCATTATGATTTTATTCGGGTATTTGTTCCTCACTTTTTCAGCAAACCCAAGATCATGGACATCACATACTGAAACCAGCAGCATATCTGCATCTTCAGGTTCTACGATTTCGTGCCCGTAAAACTTGGCTATATGGGTAAGCACTGATACCGTATACTGGATATGATCCATTTCCGTATTACATAATATTGCGAATTTCATCGGCAACCCTTGCAGCAAACTTTTTCATGAGTTCTTTAGCCTTTTCGTTTTCATTAATCCCTTCTTCAAAAAAGACATTAAAATGGTCGCTATCTGTCGTTTTATCGTCATATTCAATAGGTTCATCAATATGTTTAAACACAATCAGTTTGCCTATGATTATAGGCATAGATTTTCTGGCGTATTCACCGGACACGGGAGAAGTCCCTTCAACTTCGTTATGTATCTCGGGGATATCGTCTGCTATACCATACTGATCCCTCATATCTTCGAGCAATTTTTCCACTATCTCGGATTCTAACTCGACATCTTCCATCAGTTCCCTGAGCGCTTCTTGATCGGCTTCTATCATTGCCCCGATAGGGTCAAAAGTAAGCATAGCTTTATTCTCTTCTTCCTCAGAAAGATCCACATATTTCACCGGCACGGACTCTTCTTTATTTTTCAAAGCTATTTCGAGCCTTAAATGTCCATCAACAAGATTTCCGGTTCTTTTGTTCACAATAATATCCCGAATCCATCCTATTTCGTCAAGCACTCCCGCCATAACGCTTTCTTGATATTCAGGATGTTTCCTCCAATTTTTCGGGTTCGGTTTAAGCTTCTTTGGCTCAACCGTGCCCGATTCAACGATTCTATTTGAAAAACTCATTTTGCGTCACTCATCCTTGCGACTAATCTGTTTTACTTCTGTTTTTCTATTATATAACCTTATCGTCACAATCTGTTCTCTGTTACGAGTTGGAAGTATAACTTATCATCTTTAGAATCATATTTTGCTTTAAGCAGCTTCAACTTTTCGGTCATAAATTCGATATACCGAATTATGGTCTTTTTACTTTTTCGGTAATTTATCCTTTTAATAATCCACTTAATCAGCGCTTCTTCACTCAATCTACCTCCATTTTTGAGTTGTGGATGTGTCATTATCGCCCTGACCACCTTAGCTTTTGGTCTATCGGGTTCGCCCACTTTATCGGTGATAGTTTCATCAAACACCCATAATCCTTCATCTTTCAGCAATTGTTCCAGTTCGTTCCAGTTATTAGCATCAAAAAGTTTTGTTTCCCACCCTTCCCCTTCTTTAACTGCAGGACATTCTGCAATATCATATTCTTGCAGTTTCGGATGATAGCAGGTGATAGAGAATATATCTGGCCGATTCCACTTTATATCCCACCCCCAGTTCCACGATGCGTGCTGACATCTTTTGCATGATCTACTTTCGCCATCATACCTGAGTATTACTTTCCTGAACCCGTAATAATTTCTTTCATTTTCCTCACACTCTGCCTCATTTTGTCTAAAACGACCTGTGGGGTTAGTTTCCATACTGTTTTCCCTTCATTTTGTCTTCCGTTTCCCGATTCGTTAATTTTCTTTTGATTTATCTATCACCGGGGCATTAGGTTGAATTTTTTGTCGTTCATATTATTTAAAACCCTATGTTGTCTACCCAATCTTAAATAAAATCCTAAATTATCAATCTCTTCTATTTGCTCTTCTTTTTCCATTTCAATCCCTCGTTGTGTTCGAATTTTTTTCCTCAATTATGCAGACGCCAATCTCAATTCCGTTCATTCTTTTACCTCCATTCACCATTTCACCCGATTTTCTCAGACTTCATCAGGACAAAAACACTATATATATATACAAATTATGACCTAATTATCTCCCCATAATATGCTCCGATTGAGCTATACCGCTCAGTTTACCGCGTGATCCGGCATTCCGCATCTGCATAATGCCCCGAATTATCTTCTGGGCATTTTCCGTCTGTATTTTTTGATTTCGTGCCCGGAAATTGTATTTTTCAAAATAGCCCCAAATGCTACTTGGTAAAATAACCAGTTTAATTAAGTCGTCCTCACGACCACCTATTGGTGCTACTCTTAAACACATATTTATTACTTCATCATACTTTATCCTGTCCATTATATAGTTATACTCTTTCGCTTTCTCATCGTCACCCATATCAACCGCATGTTCACGCATCGCCATGAAATATGGTGTCTGAAAATCAGAACCCACAATAAACATGATATCATAAAAATCTACATCTAAACCCCTCGATACTACTGAATTCAAATACACGATGTTCGCACGACCAGAATGGTGGTTCTCCAATTGTTCATACAAATCCTCATTGCTCGATATTATAGCGCCCGCACCTAAAGTCTGTTTCAAATCCAATTGTTTCTCTTTTGTGGGTGTCGCTATCAATACAGGTGTTTTTAATCCTCGGCGTTTCCGGTTTTCATTAATGATACCATGCAAAATACGTTTCATCTTGGTCGTGGATGCTCCTTCTATCACATAAAACACGAAATTGTTTATATAACGGAACGCTTCACAATTCAATATCCTGCAATCCTGCAAATCATGTTGTCTGTGCAAATCATTGATAAATAATTCTCCTGCCGTCTGGCCTATGATTATCATTTTTTCAAACGGGGTAAATGTAAATATCCGGCGTTCAGGTATGGCAAACAAAGTGCTTCTCATTTTCCCGATCCACTGAAACCTACGCAAATGATTATTATAGATAAAGCCGGTGCATAGTTTTTCAATGGTTTCTTTGTGCTGCACCGGAAAACTCATGATATAATCGTGTATCTTCTCTACAAGTTTTTCTTTTTGATTAAACTCGATATCATCAAGATATTCTACTGATTCCAGTTCTGCGACCAATCTTGATTTAAGTTCTTCTTTCTTATAATCTGCAGCACGATTAATATATGTCACCCATTTTATCACGCCATTTATAACCCGAATTATTTGATTATCTCTCTTTTTTGAAGGGTTTTTGTTGATTTCGGGATCGCTTATCATCGTTTTGAACTCGTTAAGATGTGTTTCGCTTACAGAACCCAACAGAGCCCTCATATTCATGATCCCACGTCCGATTGTAACTTCAGCAAGTGTTAATTCATTTGGATATAGCCCGGCTATAGTGATATCTTCATCAAGTATTATGAGGGATTGTGGAGGTAATGCTTTATCAGGCTGTTGTGTTGTTAAAAAATAAGGAACCGCAAAAATAAAATCTACATGATTTCTGGCTGATAATAACCCTTGGTAAGGACATACATTGTAGTTATGCAGTATATCGCCTGTAAGAATGGGTTCTCTTTCAACCAAATCACGTATAAATTCGTCCAGTTCAGCTTTTGTTTGGTGTATACCGTCCTCTTTATAGACAATGTTATACTCACAATCAAAACAATCCTGTTCGAACTTACAGACCTTGTCTTTACCGCCGATATGGGCTGCCGTCTGACCTTCTTCTCTGATATGCTTAAATATATTCAGGGCATGTTCCAATACACTATGACGGGCTGATATGAAGGCTCCACTGCGTTCTGTTACAAGATGCGCAACCACTTTGTGGGTTTTTCCTGTTCTCGGATACGCTTGTATCAGGAGTGCATCACATGACGGCAACTTATCGGGTAGCATAGCAACTTTTTGGATTTCAATATCTCCTGTTGCAACTGGTTTTTTACCAATTCGGGTGAATTGTGGCGTTTCAAGTCCTTCAAGTTCGCATGCTTCTCTGATTTCATAACCTCTATTCTGCAGGCTACCGGGAACACATTCACCACATTCGATATACCCATGTTTCATGAGCAACGCATGAATCCAGTTTCCGCCAGAATTACACCGAAAACAGAACCACACATTTTTGTATGTATCCACAGAATAGTTTTTACCGCCTGTAGACCCGTGAACAGGATGCGCACCTTGATATTCGGTTCCTTGTTTTACGGGATTGTCTGGCGGTAAAATGTCCATAATATCGTGATCACGTGAAAACTGGTCATAATCATATTTAGGAGGTAGTCTGGTCTGTGTAGGATGTAGTTTTTTGCGTAAAGGACTCAATATGGATTCTAATATGTCAAGATCAAACTCTTTAATATCGGTATCATGAACTACTGTATATGGTATTCCTGATGGATGTATAGATGGTGGTGCAACACAGAACCCTTTTTGTCCTGCACCATAAAAATCCCCAATATGGTCGCCGGTGTTTGGGTTGTATAACGGGAATTTCCCGTGCATTTCAGGACATTTGATATAGAAATGGTATTTTTCGCCTTCTCCTCCTGTTTTCACGGTAAAAGTATCTTCAAAATAGTGTGCAATACCTAACTCTTCAAACACTTCAAACTTGTCTGCATCAAGAATACAATACCCGTTTACCGGAATAACCCCGATATTGCCTTTTCTTCTAAGATGCCGTTGAATTGTTAAAGAATCATGAGAGAAATTATTTGTTTGGAGATAATTAGCATCAATAGGATTTTTACCTTTTGGAACCACTCTAATAAACCGGAACCCTTCAAAACAGACTTTTTCAGGGATAGAAAAAACGAAACCTTTATATTCTTTCGTGTCCATTATATTATGTGGTGGTTGATCCATATTCAATCTCCTCTCATTTATTCCCCTCTCGGCTGGATCAGGGGTTTACCCCCACTCCTTTTCCTTTCCGTTTGTGCGCAATACACTATACGTTCTTGATTCTTATAATGATTGTGATGTTATAATTTCGCATTGATTTTTGCTTTGTAACCATCTAATAACCCAAGAAATTCGATTGCCCGGGCTTCAAGTTCTTCTTTATCAATAACGTATATTTTACCTTGCAATCCTTGATTTTTCTGTTCATAGGGACATAAACATATAATCACGCCCTGTTCTGGCGGCGGGTTGATTAAGAGACTATACGCTCCAAGCTGAACAAAGTGGTTATCATGAGCCTGTGCAGAAGTTTTGATATCTGCGATTGTCCATTTAAAATCTCCTCCATTGACCTTCATAGTTGCAGCAAGATCATAGGTTCCTGCATATCTATGTTTTCTATGGATTTCAGTTTGTTCAACATCGATTCTACCGGGTTGTATTTCTATTGTTCCCGATTCAGTCAAGTCATCGAACTGCAATTCGGCTATTTCACACAAATCTCTGGCATTTCCGGGCAGTTTTTTATATTCGATATCGGGGTCGGGCAATGAATGTTTCACCAGTTTTTTGAGCACTCTATAATGAACCAGTGTTCCGATACCTGCAGTTTCTCTTGATATTTTTGCGGCTTCTTGTTCTCCTATCCGGCGTTTCCATCGCCATAACCATGATTTATCCATCATTTCTGAAATAACAGTTGTAACTCGAGGACATTTTTTCTTGTCATATTTCATTGAATCGCCTTTCTCTCTTTATACCAACCGTTTCTGACTTGATACTGCTTTAATCCGTGCTTCAGCAATATTTCCTTACCTCTATCCACGAATCGCATAAATTATCTGGTTCAATTATGTAATTATATTTATTACACCAATCGAGGTGTAAATATCCGTGATCGCATGTATCACAACATTTGCATATTTTGGCTTTCCTAAACTTAGGTGGGCTGTCTGTCATAATCACTTCTCCCGATACGGTTGAAATTTGTGTAAAGGACAACCTGTAATTTGGCAATCTAAAGCACCATCGGTATAGAATCCCATACACTCGTAACATTTCGCCCGAATCAGTTCTCGTTGTGTGCAGTATTCACCGCGCTTAAATTTCAAATATTCTCCTTTTCCGGCTCTTCTTGGTAAATAGTCAGTCATACAACTCAGTTTTTGTTTTGTGTATTTGGTCGTTTGTGAGGAGGTAGTATCCAAGACAAATTCCTACATAAACACACTCTTCTTGACTATAGTTCCATTCTACGGCTTCTTTTCTTATTTCTTCAACCAGTTCGGGCATTGTTTGACAATATTTATCCAACGCATCGAGCATCTTGTTGATTTTTACCAGTTGTGTATCACTGATATCAAGTATTTGTCGTGGACTAAATATTCCGGGGTTCATATTCTTACCTCTACTTTTGCATCAGGGAATAAACGACAATGCTTTAAATAAATTCCAACAAATTCTACAAGTGATTCATAATCCCCCCATCCATTAGGAGGATTATATTTTTTGTATTTTTCTGGATTTGCTTTTAACCGAGCAAGTCCTTCTTCTAATGGTTTGATTAAATCTTCTGCATCCCAGATATCTATTTCCTCTGGATGCCACAAATGTTTATAGATTCCTGCGGCTTCAGCCATTTCACCCAAGTTATGAGTAATATTTCTACTATACACTCTGTGATAGAGATATACATCAAGACTCATTTTTCATTTTCCTCCTTTCTGATAGCTTTTAACCATTCTTTCATCAAATTTTCGGTTTTCCGCGAATATTTGAGTCCGATTCGGTCACAGGCCTGTTTAAAATCGTTATAAGTTTCGGTGCAGATCATCATATTCGCTGACGTTTTATTGGTCTTCTTCAACATAAAGGTTTTCCTCCTGTTTCAACTTTCGATACTCCCGAAATACCCAAATAACCTCATCCAATCCACCAACTATTCCAACACCTTCTGCAAGTGCTCCTTTATACTCTTCTCGAGCCAGTTCTTCAATCTCTTCATCTGTGCTATCTGCAGTTATTTCATCAGGAATATCACAGAACCAATCGTCTGCATGCCATAATCCACCTACTTCAGTTATAGAAAACACATATCCCCGATCAATTCTGATCCGTAACTCTTCCAGCAAATCAAAAGTTTCTTCACTGAAATCACCAATCCAGTTGGAACCGTTCCATTCTGTGTAATATCCTTTATAGATTTCTTGTATATCGTCCTCAATTTCCTTTATTCCGGCTTCCAACCGTGTGGCATCGATATCGCGGGGTAAAAAGATTCTGTCTGCTCTTCTGTGCCAGAACCGTTCGGGGATACCTTGCCCGGTCATTGTTTCAATATACACTGCCCTGTTATCCCAATCCAGAACCAGATAAATTGGCGCCTGCTGGTTACGGTTATAGGGATCACTTTCTACCAAACTGCCCGAATACTTGTAGTCTGTAACTGCAAATTTCATTTTCAAAGGGCCGCTTTTTGATTTCACTTTTTCTGTAGCAATTTTACAGATTTTACAAAGCTGGAACATAGATCCTTCATGAACCAATGTTCCGCATTGTGGGCAAAAATGTTTATTTTTCATTTATTCCACCATCCTGAATCCCTGACCTACGAGATTTTTCAGCCATAAATAGAGAAAGTCGTTCAGTTTGCGTTTCATTTTTACATTCACGCCCGATTCAGAATACACTCTCTGATAAATTCCAACAGCGCTCTGCTGATATGTCAAAACTTCAACTGCTCGTATCCGGGGATATATCTGGATTTCCATGTCTGGATCTGCCATCACATCGTTGTTTGAAATGTAATTATGAGCCATTGCTATCCTGTATCCGTCTGCCTCTGCAGGTGACAAGATGTCGATATTCAATGCCATATAGGGTTCATTTTCAATTTTCTTATGTAACCCCGTAAAATTAGGAAACCCCGTATCATTGAGGATTCCTATTTTTATCAACAAATCAAACATATCTTCGTATTTGGTATTTAGTGATAATAACATTTCAATCACTCATATGTCTTTATGGTTTCCCGGCTGTGCCAAGGTTCATGACACTCTCTGCACCGCTCAAATGTTTTCCTTCCGGCTTGTGTCACTACAGATGGCGTGACCCGTTCTGCCGCATCCTTAGCCCCACATTTGTGGCATGCGTGCACTACCCAAGGTATTACATGGGTAAAGTCGGTATGGTTTCGTGCCTTCATTTTTTTTTCTCAACCTCGTTTTTTTGTAGATTTGTCTACAATATCCTTTAGGAGTCCTTCTTTTATATACTTATCGGTTTGTATCTGCCCCCTGAATTGGGCTTATTTCCCGATTTTACAAAAGATTTGCTTGGCAACATCTTATATAAAGGTATGTATCTACCAAAACAAATAATATCAATTTGGCGAGTTCGGGGTTTTACCGCGCGGGACGATTTTCACGATTTCACGATTATCACACTGGTTGTTAC
>PUMR01000004.1 GCA_003551455.1 Mollicutes bacterium
ACTTCGGAAAAGAGGGCCATGGACTTTTCCAAAGCTTCATAGATCCTCTCTCTTTCCACTTGCGGATAGGTCTCTAAAAGTCTTTTATGCCAATCCGGGGGCAGTTGTCTGTTGAAGCGCTTGTGGCATTTGCCCGTGCTCACGGCAAAACCGTGTTTGCTTCCCACCCACCAATCAAGCAGGGCCAAAAGGCATTCCCTCTGCATGCGCAAGTGATCCAGGGCGTAGAGGTATTCTTTTCGTTCGACACCCTTGGCGATGTAGGGGATGAGCCAGTAGAACCCGTTTACCGCGCTTTGATAAAGGGCCGCGGAAGGTCTTTGCACATGGAAGGCTGCATCCGTGGGGGTGTGGTGCAAGAACCCTTTCCCCAGGCGGTGGTCCTTGTCGAGGAGGACTGCATACATGCCGTCGCCTTCCCGCAAGGATTTTTCCAGGTCTTTCACGTCCATGATGGTGAGGTCCAACCGGTTGCCGTCTGTGAACTGCATCATCAAAATGTGCCAATCGGTCTCCGTCTCTTCTGTGGGCACGAAGATCTGGTCGTCTTTCGTCTGGGTGATGAGCGTTTCCCCGAAAGCGGAGAGAAGATCCTTTTCTTTCAGGAATTGTCGAAAGTCGGCGACATAGTAGACGACATCGAAGTCTTGGAAACGATCCTTTTTCGCCGCGGGGTTGACCCGCGAGCCATGAAGTGTCACCGCCCGGATGCGGTCGTCTTCATCAGCCACTTTCAGGATCGAAGCGAACATCGCTTTTTCGCTGCGCATGCGATCACCTCCGGTTTCTTTTTCATTGTATCACAGACGGACCCTTTCGCAGCCGACCCAGAAAAAAGGACACCGCATGATGTCCTTTATCATATGGATCTGCAAGAAGTCATCCATTCAAGAGGTCCGATGCGCACGCGCTGCCAACAAGAGATGGGTCCCCCGGTAGAGCATGTAGGCGATGATGACCCCCGTGCCGATGATGTCGACATAGAAGCTCGCCATGCGGCCGGGAAAGACGAGCACCGCGCCCAAAGCGATGACGACATTGACATCGACGAAGGTCTTGGCCTGATAGATGCTTCCTTGCGTGTCCATGACGGCGCTCGGACGGGAACGGTGGAAGAGCCGGTAGCGGATGAAGAAGTATCCGTTGAAGAGGATGCCCAAGGAGGCTACGGAAAGCCCGAGGATGACGTTCCCTTCCGGGATGCTTCGCTCGACGGCGTTCACGACGAGGACGACCGTCAAGAACGCTCCCCCGAGCAACAAAACCCCGCCCGAGGCGAGATACATGTTCTTCTCGAGGCGGGCGGTCCTCTTTTGGCCTTCGGTGCGCTTTTTCAGCTTCTTGTAGGTCCAAAGGGCGAGCGCCAGGACGGAAAGCTCGGCCGTACGCCGCAAGAAGTCGGCGAGCTGCGTCGTCGAGGTGTTCATCCAGAGGGCGAAAAGCAGCACGACGGGCCCCAGAGCGCTGAAGATGACAGACAGGGTCAGCGTGCGCAGACGGGCGTCATCCATGACTCAACCTCCCAACACGAGGATCCAGAACCAGCGGAGGCCATAGAGCGTGAAGGCGACACCGAGGGGGATTCCCAGCGTGTCGAGCCCTTTCTTGCTGTAGGCTTCGATGGTCGTGGAAACGGCGCTTATGACCGCCGCCGAGATGAGGGCGGCCCACCAGGGCTCGCCCGCAAAGACCAAAAGCATGATCAACACGGCGACAAAAACCCCGAGCGCCATCGAGACGCTGCCGACCCAGGTCTTCGCGGGGTCGACCCCGGGAGAGTTCAGTTTCCGTTTGCCCAAGTACTTGCCGAAGAGTGCCGCCAAAGCGTCCCCCACACCCCAGCTCATGACGGCCACGATGATGATCTCTTCATCGGCGCGGGGAAGGATCCCGCCGAAAAACGCGAAAAGGAAGGCGAAGACGCCCATGGCCAAAAGGCCCGACTTTTTCATCTCGCCGCCGGCGGCGTCCCTGTCGACGAAGAACCGTTTGTAGAGGGGGGATTTTTCCATGAGCCATAGACCGAGATAGATGGTCGCCCCGAAAACCAAAAGGACGATGACGGCTTCCCACCAACTTTGGCAGCGTTCGATGAAGATGAAGACCGAAGCGGCGAAGCCGATGTGTTGGAACTTCCTCACCACTTCGCGGGGCACCCGGAAGACCACGCGTAGAAGAACCGAGAAAAAGGCCAGGACGAGTCCGAAATAGCCGATCACAATCAAGACCGTGATGAATATGTGCATGCCTTCCTCCCCGCTTTCTCAGTCGACATCCGGCCCATGCGACCGAACCGGGTCGACCGTGTCGTCTTTTGCTAGTATTATACCATCCCGCACCACGGCCAAACGCCCCTTTCGGCGTCTCATGTGCGGAAACACCATCCAAAGCCCGTGACAACCCTGCCCTGCATCGATGTTTGAAACACGTTTTCAACTTATCGTCCTGCCGCTTGGCATCTCCCTCAAAGTGATGATTCTCCGAGCGATGGACCACGCCATGAAAAGTGCCCGGCCCCCAGACAAGGAGACCGGGCTTTTTCCGCTCGATATGGAGGATATCGGATTCGAACCGATGACCCCCTGATTAAGAGTCAGGTGCTCTGCCAACTAAGCTAATCCTCCAACTACGATTATATAGGCAGACGCACCGTTTTTCAAACAAAACATGCATCATCCGGCAAAACAGCTTTGAAAGAGAAGGATACATGAGTCGCATCAATCTTCCCCGGGGACCTCTTTGCGATTCCCGTCTTCATCGAAAGTCCTTTTCAGCGCCATCTCCGTCGGAAAGAGGGATGACACGAGGACGACAGCCTGAACGATGACGACCAGACCGCCACCGAGGCCGACGGTTTCGATCGCTTCGTCATGAAGGAAAGGCATCGCCACCAGGGTGAGAACGAGCATGACCGCTCCCGCCCGCATCCAAATCCTGCCGACATGGCGGTGGGCGAAGGCCCAGGTGTCCTTGTTTTTGCGCGAGCGTTTCGTCCTGTAACCAAAGAGGGCGTTCATCTCTTCGGGAATGCCTTTGCGAAAAACGGCCCCGAAAAGGAGCATCGAAAGGGGGATGAGCAAGCTTGTCGCGAACATGAACAACCAAAAACCAAACATGGGCGCACCGCCTTTATCATGATGAGATCGTTCCCGTGGATTATACTACACATCCACCTTCACGACAAGCCCCCGAAAGACCGGGGCGACCCCCTCAACCGGAATCTTCCTGCAAACCGACAAGGTTTCCGCTCGGATCCTTGACGAGGGCATAGGAGCCGTACTCCTCGGAGATGAAGGTCTTTCCCTTCAAGACTTGCGCCGCGGGATGGCTTTCGCGGATATGGGTTATCGTTTCCTCGATGTCGTCGCACTGCAGATACATCCTGGCCCCCGCTTCGCTCGGCGGCACATGCTCGTCGAAGGCGCCTAAAAGACGTTTCCCCGGGGTCTCGAACATGTAGTAGGTCTGGACGGAAAGATGGCTTTGGACGATCTTCCACCCGAAAAGCTCACGATAGAAGACGAGTGTCTTTTCGACATCGCGCAAAGCGAGTTCGACATAGACGATGTCACCGTGCATGGCATCATTCTCCTCTTATTCAATATCCTTGTCTTTCAACTTCTTACAGTGAAACCATGGGGAAGCGCCCTTTCAATGACGCATTTTCCGCCTTTTCTCCTTGGCCAGTTCCCCCTCTGCGAGAATCTTTTCCGCATCCGTGAGGTCCGGTTTCCGGTGCTTTCAGCTTGCCTCGACGCAACAAGACCCGTTCAACCACCAATCAGGAAATGCGCCTCCCCATAGCCCTTCGTCGGCGAATCCACGACAACTTTGAGATGCCGCAAAACATCATGACGGGGCTCGTCGTCCACACTCAGGATATAAGCGGGATAGTCGCCTCCGGCAAGATGTCTGGTGAAGGCTTGGAAGGCCTTCCGTACGCCGTCCACATAGAAGCGCACATCGTCTTCGACCAAGTCGGGAGGCATCTTGACGCCCGCTTTCGCGGGCAAAAAGAAGATATGCCAAGCGGACGCGGAATACCAAGCCTTCAGTCCGTATACCTCGAAACTGCCGATCACGATCCGGTCGATGTGAGTGTCTACATCGACAGCGTCCGACATGACCCAGGCCTCCATGGTGTTTCGCGCATACTCCGTGTCGGCGATGAAGAGGTTCAATTCTCTTCCCTGTGGACAACGGATGCGGAAACGCCCCTCCTTGTCGGCAAGAGCGACGATCTCGTGATCGGCCAACCGTTTGCGGGCGGCCCACACATAGGCTTTTACGGGGTTTTGGTCCCTGTCGAGGACCCGCCCGGAAACCGTGTATGTCTTCAATGTCTGCGACCAATCCCAAGCCATCCTTTCGCCGGTGACCTTGATCGCGACATCCGCTTGGACGAGGTTGGCGAAGGATTCACTGAAGAAATACAGGGAGTGGGGGCGACGCGCTTTTTCCACCCGGAGGGGCAACTTATCGGAAAAGCCCTTTGTCGTGAGCTCGACTTCGTAGTCTCCCGGAGGAAGATGGTTCACCAGGACTTCGATGAACGGACGATTCTTCATCTCGTAACGTTTATTGTGAGGATCCACCAGTGTGATACCGCGCATGGGCGGATTGGCATTCAAAAAGGCACGGATGCGGGGCTTGTCCCTGTTCGTCATCATGATCCCCTCCCTATTTCGTGTCACATATCCAAGATAACGCTCCCCGCCCCGTCTTGTCAACAAGGGCTTGTTGAGCCTTGGTCGAGATAGTTCGAGAGGATGCGCATGCATCCACAGCATACTTCGCATCGCATGTGCGGTCACAACAAGCACCAACCTCTTGGAAAGGCGCTTTCTTTACTTTTGGTGTTCTCTTCTGCCGCCTAGCGGGTCAAGGCGCTATCCGCCAATCCCCGGCGACAGAATCGACTTCTTCATTGTCAAAGATGAACACATGAAAAAACCGCCCGGAACAACCCGGTCCCAAAAGGATACGGGTTGTAAGGGGCGGTTCATCGCAAGGTTCACTCGATACGGAAAGTGAGTGTCTCTTCTTTGTCGTCATAGATGTAGAGACGGACTTCATAGTCGCCTGTCTCCCAGCCGTCCGCGGGTTTAGGGAGCGAGAAGTAGAAATCCGTGGATCCGGTCTCCAGCGTGGCCTCGTCCAGGAACTCTTCGCCGTCTTCCATGTAATACCATGCGGCCCGGATTTCCGTATCCGCAGGCGCGTTGCGCAGTGTGCCCGTCAGATAGATGGTCTCTTGGTCGGTTTCGAAGGTGCTCACATCATCCACGGGGTCGAAATCGTCCACACCGGTGGTCAGCTGCAAGTCGTCATAATTGGCGGTGGTGCACTGCATGGATGTGAGCATCATCCCGCCCAAGAGAAAAATCGAAACGAAAACTCTTCCGAGTAACAACATGACTCCGCTTTCCTCCTTGAGACAGTTTGTGTTTGTGAAGGGGGTTCGAAGGTCTTTCGTGACGGAGTTTCCCCTTCGACGCCCATGGTAACATGCTGTGATTGACTGTCAAGATTGTACGGAGAGGTGTGATTCGCGCTTTCGGGAAGGGGCTTTCCGTAAGTCCTTCTTCTCGTGGCGTCATGCCATCGGCACTTTCTCAGCCCTGCCAGAGTTCATGAAAACACCGCACCGGCAAGCCGGGGTGCGGTGTAAACATTTGTGAATCAGTTGTTATTGCCTTCTTCACCGACACGCATACGGGGGTCGAGGACCCGGTAGAATATGTCGATGAAGACAATGAAACCGAGCGTTATGAAACAATAGAACAAGATGATGAGCGTCACCGGCTCCGGCACGATCGAGACGTAATAGATGTTCATGAATGGCAGGAAGATGTTATGGAAGAGCCAGGCGGAGGCGCCATCGATACCATAGATGATCTCGACGATGAAGCTGCTCACCAGGGCATAAAGAATCGCATTGGGGATTTCCGGCATCATGGACACGGTCGCATCCTTGAGCAGATGGCGTCTGACGACCTGGCGGCGTCTCAACCCCTTCACCTTGAGCAAGAGGAGATAATCGCCCATGAAGAGTTCCCTTAGCTCCCCCCGGATGATTCTCGTGATGTTGGCGAGCGGGATGGCGGAGGTCACGAAGACCGGTAGCACGTAGGCTTGTATCCTTTCGGAGAGGTCCGCCGATTCGGGCGGCCAATACGGCGGGAGGATGGGGACATAGTTCGGGGACCCGAAATAGATTCTGAGCACACTGATCATGACATAGGGGGGAACCGATATCAAAACGAGGACGAGGACCTGGATGAGTTTGTCGGGAAGGCGTTTGTGCTTGAAAGCGGCCACGATGCCCAAAAATATGCCGAAAAGAGTGTAGAACAAGAACGCCACGATATTCAAGCGCAAAGTCAGCCACATTCGGGGCTGCAGGGTTTCCCAGACGGGATCGCCCACGCGATCGACGCCCCAGTCCCATTCGGTGACGATGAGCTTCAGATACTCCCAATAGGTCTCCCATGTCGAGGCGACATCCGTCCAAAAAGGGTCGCGCGGCTCGAACCGCCGCAACATGACGAATGTCATGACGAAATAGCTGAAGGTCATGATCACAAGTAGTGTCACAATGAGCAGAATCAGACGTTTGACGATGTAGCCGGCCATGCTATGTCCCCCCTGGTTGTGCGATGGCGGGAATCCATCCCCGGACTCCCGGGCATCATCCTCCTTCAAAGCCTCCGGGCTTTGAGTATTGAAGTCCATACTACAATATTTTCATGGTTCCGTCAAATTCGGTCCGCTTTTCGAAGCGACAACCGAGGCCTTCCGGGCGATGCGGAACAAACAACGCAGAAGGCATTGACTTATGCACGTGGATCAGTTGACATTGTTGTTGTCGTCGGTCCCTACCCGCATACGCGGGTCGAGGAAGCGATACATTATATCGATGAAGACGGTGAAACCCAAGGCGATGAGACAATAGAACATGATGACGAGGGTGACCGGCTCCACTTCGATGTTGACCCAATAGATGTTCATGAACGGGCGGAAGATGTTGTGGAAGAGCCAGGCGGAGACGCCGTCGATAAGATAGATGATCTCGACGATGAAACTGCTCACGAGGGCATAGAGGATCGCCGTGGGCAGTTCCGGCATCATGGAGACGGTCGCATCCTTGAGGAGATGACGGGTGACGACCTGGCGGTGTTTCAGCCCCTTCACCCTGAGCAGAAGGAATTGTTCTCCCGCCAAGCGTTCCCGGAGCTCGCCGCGGATGATCCTCGTGATGTTGACGAGCGGGAGGGCCGATATCACGATGACCGGCAACACGTAGCCTTGCATCCTTTCTATGAGCGGGGCCGTCTCGGCCGGCCATGACGGGGGGAGGATGGGGACAAAGCGCGGGGAACCGAAATAGATCCTGAGTATGCTGATCATGATGTAGGGAGGTACCGAGAGCGACACGAGAAGGAGGACCTGGATGAGTTTGTCGGGGAGGCTGCCGTGTTTGATGGCGGCCACGATGCCCAAAAACATGCCGAACAGGGTGTAGAAGAAAAAAGAGACGATGTTCAGACGGAGGGTGCGCCCCATGAGACTTCGCAACATTTCCCAGACATCTTCGCCCCAGCGGTCGGTGCCCCAATGCCATTCGGTGGCGATGAGTTTCAGATACTCCCAATAGTTCTGCCAAACCGAGGCGACATCGGTCCAGAAGGGGTCCCGGGGCTCGAAACGCCGCAACATGACAAACGACATGACATAATAGCTGAAGGTCATGATCACCATGAGCGTCACAATGAGCAGAATTAGACGTTTGACGATGTAGCCGGCCATGATATGTCCCCCCTGGTTGTGCGATGGCGGGAATCCGTCCCCGGACGCCCGGACATCCTCCTCTCACAAAGCCTCCAAGCTTTGATATTGAGATCTACACTAAAATACCTTCATAGCTCCGTCAAGTTAGGTTTGCTTTTCGAAACGACAACCGAGGCCTTCGGGCGATGCAGAACAAACAACGCAGAAGGCATTGACTTATGCATGTGGATCAGTTGACATTGTTCTTGTCGTCGGTGCCAACGTGCATGCGCGGATCGAGAAAGTGATACATCATGTCGATGAGAACGGTGAACCCGAGGGCGATGAGACAATAGAACATGATGACGAGGGTGACGGTCTCCACTTCGATGTCGACCCAATGGATGTCCATGAACTGGCGATAGATGTTATGGAAGAGCCACGCGGAGACACCGTCGATACGATAGATGATCTCGACGATGAAACTGCTCACTAGGGCATAGAGGATCGCTGTGGGCAGTTCCGGCATCATGGAGATGATCGCATCCTTGAGGAGATGACGCGTGACGATCTGGCGGTGTCTCAACCCCTTCACCCTGAGCAGGAGGAATTGGTCTCCCGCCAAGCGTTCTACAAGTTCGCCGCGGATGATCCTCGTGATGTTGGCAAGCGGCAGGGCTGATATGACGATGACTGGCAACACGTAGCCTTGCATCCTTTCTACGAGGTCCGCCGTGTCGGCCGGCCATGTCGGTGGGAGGATGGGTACAAAGCGCGGGGAGCCGAAATAGATCCTGAGTATACTGATCAGGATATAGGGGGGGAGTGACAGGGACACGAGAAGGGCGACCTGGATGAGTTTGTCGGAGATACCTTTGTGTCTGAGAGCGGCCACGATGCCCAAAAACACGCCGACCAGGGTGTAAAACACGAAAGAGACGATATTCAGACGGAGGGTGCGCCCCATATGATGGTTCAACGTCTCCCAGACATCAGCGCCTGCACGATCGGTGCCCCAATGCCATTCGGTGACGATGAGCTTCAGATACTCCCAATAGTGCCTCCAGACCGAGGCGACATCGGTCCAGAAGGGGTCCCGGGGCTCGAAACGCCGCAACATAACAAACGACATGACATAATAGCTGAAAGTCATGATCACCATGAGTGTCAAAAAAAGTAGAATTACACGTTTCAGGATGTAACTCGCCATCGCCACCCCCCCCTTCGGCTTCACGATGGCGGAAGTCCGTTATGGGACCTCCACGGATCTCCTCCTTCGATATGCAAACAATGTATCTGCCCATATTGCAGCGGTTCCCGGTCCAATCAAGCCTACGCGTGCTTTCCACTCGGGGAAGCGATCAAAAAGATTGAGCGCTGCCTCCCCTTCACCGCCCGCGTCAATGAATCTCTTGTTGTTTGCCGTCGCTGATGACAGACATCCGCGGATCGAGGAACCTGTAGGTTATATCGATGATCACGGTGGCACCGAGAGTGATGAGGCAATAGAACATGACGACGAGAACGGTCGGTTCCACCTCGATAGACACAAAATGGATACCCATGAAGGGGCGGAAGATATTGCGGAAGAACCAGGCGGAGACCCCCCGGACGCCATAGATGATTTCGACGATGAAACTGCTCACTAGGGCATAGAGGATCGCCATGGGAAGTTCCGGCATCATGGAGACGGCCCCGTCCTTGAGGAGATGGCGGGAGACGACCTGGTGGCGCTTCAGCCCCTTCACCTTGAGCAGGAGAAGGTGGTCTCCCACCATGCGGTCCCGGAGTTCACCCCGGATGACCCGGGCGATATTGGCGAGCGGCAGGGCGCTTGTCACGACGACGGGGAGGATGAATCCCGGCAGCCTCTCCCCCAGAGGTCTCGTGAGCGCGGGCATCTGCGAGGGGAGGACGGGAACGCGGAATGCGAATATGATGATGAGCACCACGATCAATACATAGGGGGGAATCGAGCTGAACACGAGAATGATGAACTGGATGATCTTGTCCGGGATGCGTTTGTGATAGAGGGCGGCCATGAGCCCCAAAAACATGCCGAACACGGTATAGAAAAAGAAGGCCACGATATTCAGACGGAGGGTGCGCCACATGAGGGTCTTCAAGACTTCCCAGACATCCTCGCCCTCACGGTCGGTGCCGAAATACCATTGGGTGAAGATGAGTCTCAAATACTCCAGATACCGCCGCCAGATGGTGGCGACGTCCGTCCAGAAGGGATCCCGGGGCTCGAAACGGCGCAACATGACGAATGACGTAACGAAATACACGAACGTCATGATCACGAAAAGGGTCACAATCAGCAGAAGCACACGCTTCAGGATATAGAACGCCATCGTCGCACCCCCCTAGGCTTTGCGATGGCGGGGGTCCATTCCTGGACGCCCTTTAGCCCTTCTCCTCTGTGTTTGTCGTTTGGGTATGTTGAGCTCATAGTATACCAGTTTCAAAGGCCCGTCAATGTCATTTTGTCATTTTCAACCGATAAAGGGCGTTTTTCCGCCGTATTGCCCTTTTGCAACAGTGAAATGCAAAAAAGATGACAGGCCGAAAAAAGCATTCAAGAAAAAAGCGCATCCACTAGCGGACTCCGGCGAGTCGAGCATGACCTCTTTGCAGCCCTGTCGCCACTCGTCAGTCATCCTTCGTGGTGGATGCGGACATCGCCGATGGCGAAGTCTTCTGTCGGCCCCCGGTAAGGTCGCTTGACCCGCGAACGTTTCGCGAAGCGGATGGCCCCGACGGGGCAATGGTTGATGCACCGATAACAAAGATAGCAGTCCTCTCCCGCGCGAGCGAGACTTTCGGACATGGTGAGGTTCTGGCTCGGGCAGAGGTCGACACATGTCCCACAGCCCGTGCAGGTCGCATCGATCTTCAAAGCGTTCTTGAAAGTCTTCCGGTAACGTTTGAAGGGGAGACGTTGGAGGAGGCCGAGGAGTAGCGACCCGAAGCCTTCCCCCTTCCTCAGGCGCTTGTCTTTTATGACAGCGGTCGCCATCCTTTTCGCTTTGCGGTTGACACGCCGTTGCAACCGGTCGTGGCGGGTGGGGCGTTTCCAACGGACAATCCGGTAGTCCGTGATGTTATTCGGCATGTGGACATGCATCAACTGGCGGACGATGAACCCCTTGCGACGGAGCCTTCTGGCTCCCATGGCCGCACCGTCTCCCGAAAACATCATCTGGGTGCAATAGACGAAGGCCCTTTTTCCCACGTGCGAAGATATGCCGTCCAACAGGTCCATGACGGGCTCGGGAAAATCCGACCCGTATATCGGATATCCGAGGCCCACCACATCGGCGCTTTCCATGCACGCATCGGCGTCTTCCAGGCTCTCGATGCTGTAGAGGTCGCAAGCGACGCCCATCTCTCGAAAAATCTCCTGGAGACATCGGGCGACATACCAAGTGTTGCCCGTGCCCGAAAACTGCAAGATCTTGACTTTCATGTCCGGCTCCTCTCATGGACCATGATGACGAGCGAAAGACGCCTCGCCGTTGCAATCGTGGTCATTCAAGACCATTATACCCGTAAACGCATGATTTATATAGCCATGGTCGCGATGAAGATAGGAAGTCTTTGGTTGGGAATTTGAAAAGTGTGGGGCAGCACCGTTCCGCTTCTTCTGCCGGATATGAGAACCCCCACCCAGGTACTTGGCAATGCGACTCCAAGCGAGGGATGCGGTTCTCGGCCTGTAAGAGGGTTTTCAAGGCTCATCCTCAAAAGAAAAGGCCCCTTCCGGGGCGATGGGGGCCGGGCGAGCGTCGCAAGCGTGACATCTTACAAGTATGCGTTTTCTCACTTTTTGTTGGTTGCTGGAGAATAATAGGACTCGAAGCCGTTATTGACGATCAGGCCCCCGTTGGGGACCTGGAT
>PUMR01000051.1 GCA_003551455.1 Mollicutes bacterium
CGGGATTGGCATCGAGCGCTTCACTCACCATGTCTACGAGATGGAGAACCTCCACCCCTTCCTTCCGCAGTGTTTCGGCGAAGGCGTCATGCTCCTTCAACGCCACGTCGAGATAGGGGATGTCGTCGAAGAGGAGCCGGCGCAGATTCCTCGGGGTGAGATTCTCCAGTTCTTCACCGGGCCGATGTAAAAGCACGCTTTTCAAGGAGCCGATTTCCGAATAGACGCTGATCATGTTTCATCATCCTCACCGATAAAGATTCGTGGAACGCGACCCGATACCTGGCAGAACACTTCATAGTTGATTGTTCCTGTGCGCTCTGCCACTTCATCGACATGGATCCCGCCGCCGATGAGCACCGCCGTGTCGCCGACATGCACATGTCGGTCCACTCTGACGAACGTGTGGTCCATGCAGATGCGGCCGACAATCGGATAACGGTCATCCCCGATGACGACCTCGCCACCTTGATTCTTGCGGATGAACCCGTCGGCGTAGCCGATGGGGAGTACCCCGATGCGTTCATCCCCTTTTGCTTCATAGGTGAGATTGTAACTGATGCGGTCACCTTTTTTCAGTTCCTTGATCTCGATGATTTTCGACTTCAGGGTGAATGTCTCGCGCAGATCGAAACCGCAGTCACCATCCTCCAAGGACGTGCCATAGAGACCGATACCCATGCGGGCGTGCGTGGTGTAGGGGATGCGCCGCTCATACTTCATGATGGCGGATGTGTTGCTCACATGGACCATGGGGGGGCGTTTCTCGATTCTTTCCAGCATGCGTTCGAACTTCTCTGTTTGGGCAAAGAGGTATTCCTCGTTGTCATCCGCGGTGGCAAAATGGGTGTAGATCCCTTCGAGGTGGATGTTCTTTGCTTCCTGAGCCGTTTTGGCAATACGGGCGATTTCCTCTTCATCGACAAAACCCCGCCTGTGCATACCGGTGTCCGCCTTGAGATGGATGCGCAAGGGGCCGGGATGGTCCAAGGCCTCTTGAAAGAGGGCCGCGGTCGAGACCGTGAACATGACGCCGCTCTCCGCGAGACGGTCGAAATCCCCCGGGAGGACGGCACCCATGACGAGGACCTCGGCATCCGGTGCGGCCCTTTTCGCTTCCAAGGCCTCTTCGAGCAGGCTCGTCGCGAAAACGCCGACGCCCTGCTTTCGGAAATGGCGGACGACGGCAGTCAATCCGTGGGAATAGGCATCCCCTTTGACAACGGGGATGACCGTCTTGGGCTCGACGTGGTCATTCATGATACGCCAGTTGTGATAGAGGTTGTCGAGGCGGACCTCCACCCATGTGGGACGATGTCTCTCAAACATATCTCTTCACCACGTAAGGTGACGTCATCAGACTGAGAAGGCTCCCGTAGGTCAGCTTGAAACGGAGGACGTCACCGGTTTTGTATGCTGTCTTCGCTACCGTCAGGTCGGCGATGATATGGTCGCTGCTGCTGCCGATGAGTTCGATAGCTTCATCGAAGGGTTTCAGTTCCGTGTGTTCGACATCCTGTTTTCCCACGGCCAGAATGGCCCTTTTCCTCATGCCTTTGTCTTGGAACGAAGGTTTTTTACCGAAGGCGTCCATGCCGATCGTCCCTTCGGGAACCGAAGGTTTTTCGCCGATTTCCAGAATATCCGTCTCCAGAATGAAGACGTCGTCGTGGAAACCCGGCACCAATTTGCCGTAGGCGGTTTCTCTACCGAGAGCGAGCGCTTCGCCGACACGGAGGTTGTTGACCTTGTCGATATGGATCCCTTCCTGCAGGAGGGGGATGTGGGAGGAATTCCCTCCCGAGACGATGTCAAGGCTTCTTCCGAGCGCTTCCTCCACATCGGCCACGACATCGACGAGTCGTTGCAGTGTCGGAGCGTCGGGAATCACACCGCCATAACACGTCAGATTGGTCCCCAAGCCCGCCAGATGGACACCTTGCATCGTATCGATCTCCTTGGCCACGGAGACGATGTCGCGCCGATAGTAGATACCCTCTCGGAGGTCGCCGATATCGACCATGAGGATGACACCGTGCTTCTTCCCTTTTTCGCTGGCGGCGGCGTCGAGCTTCCGGATGGTGTCGATGTCGGAATTGAGGGAGTAGTCGGCGTGCAAGACGACTTCGTCGACTTCATGTCTGGAGGCAAGGCGCAGCAAGACTTTGGGAAGTGTCGTTTTCATCTTTCGCAGATTCTCGACGCGGGAGTCGGCGATGAAATCGACCCCTTCGTCGTTCAATACCTCGA
Source organism: Mollicutes bacterium (assembly GCA_003551455.1). The sequence continues at coordinate 2,251 of PUMR01000051.1, forward strand.
CCAGCCTTTGTGTCGCGCAAAAGACTTTGGTCACGCCCATCAGGGTGATTCCTTGGCGGGCACAGAGTTTTTTCATCTCTTGGACATTGTCGCGGTATTTGCCGGCATCGATCAGGATTCTCGGATACATATCAATCCTCTCCCATCCGCAGGGACTTTTGGAGGAGCGTGGTGGTGGCTTCGGGGTGTTTCAATGAGAGCACGCCGAGGCTGGCGAGAATATAGTCATGATCCTTCAGGATACGTACACCGCCTTTGGGGACGAGTTTTTTCGGACGGCTCTTCAGATATTCTTCCACGATCTCTTTGGTGTTCTCCAGATGCACGAGCGCACCGCCCGTCAACACGATTGTTTGGACTTGGGTCAAATCGCGTCCCTCGGGAATGACCTTTCTTCCCCCCGAAGTGTAAACGTCCCGCAAATCCCCGATATGTCGGTCCAAAGCCTGGAATACGCACACCCGGGCCAACTCTTTGACGAAACGTCTTTCTTCGTCGTTAGAAGGAATCTGGGCATAGCCGGACAAGAGCCGCGCGAATTCCTCGGGCGTTTTTCCCAATCTTTTGTGGAACCATCTTTCGCCGACATGATCCATGACCTTGCGATGGTTCAAGAAGACACCCAGGTCGCCTTCGACCGTCCTTTTCTCCTTGGCTTCCCCTTCACTGTATACGGCAAACTCCTCACTCGGCTGCGTGATCGAGTGCACATCCGTCGTCGCGCCGCCCACGTCGATGACAGCCACATTGCCCAACATCTCATAGAGATGCATGGTGCCTTCCATCACCGCTCCCGGGGTGGGCATGATGCCTTCTTTCACCATCTCTTTCACGTGTTGCATGCCCTTGGCGTGGATGATGTGTCTTTCGAACGTCTCGTAGATCTTCTTCCGCAAGGGATGGATGTTCAAATAGTCGACACGCGGATAGACGTTTTCGACAATCGAGAGATAAGGTCTCTGGGAGCTTCTCGCGAAGTGTTTGCGGATGCGATAGTGGTTCTCCACATTGCCGGCATAGATGATGGGGATGTCCAATGCGAGCCGCTCGACTTTTTTCAGATTCTCGAATGCGGTTCGCTTTTCACCGTAGTCGGTACCGCCGGAGATGAGGATGATGTTCGGTCTGATATCCTTGATGCGTTCCATGTCATCATCTTCCAAATCGCCCGCCGTGATGAGATGGATGTTCGCCCCGGCATTCAACGCGGCCTCTCTGGCGGCCCGGACCGTCATCTCGTAGACAAGCCCCGAAACGGTCATCCTGAGACCGCCGGCCGCACTCGAGGTGGCGAACATCTCGTCATAGGAAATCTTGTCGGCCCCGAGGTTTGTCCGTAAATCCTCGATGGCCGCTTGCAGGCCTTCGGTGACATCCGTCTCCACTGTGGTTACGGAGACACCGCGGCCGAGATAGGCGGAATCTTCTCCGGTGCGAAAAGCGTTGACGACCGTAGTCGTGCTGCCAATCTCGGCCACGAGGCAATCAATCTTCATGATTTTTCTTCTCTTTGTGTCTTTCTACGATGAAGCTCGCCACATGATGACCCTTCGTACCACGACCGAAGCCTTGGTCCACCTTGTTCTTGCGGGCGATTTCCGGAGTCACCTGGGTACCGCCGGCGAGAAGGATCAATTTGTCGCGTACACCTTTTTCCACAGCGTAATCGTGGAGTTTTCTCATATTCTTGTAGTGGGTCTCGTCATGGCTGATGATGGTGGACATCATGATGCAGTCGGCATCCATCTCGATAGCCGCATCTACGAATTTCTCGATGGGGACGCTCGTACCAAGATAAGTGTAGTCGATACCGTATTTCTCGATACCTCCGTGTTTGATATCGAGGACTTCGCGGATGCCGACACTGTGTTCATCGTCACCGCCCGTCCCCGCGATCACATGGATGGGATTCTCTTTCACATAGGTGAAGATGTCATCTTCAGGGATGGTCTCGATCTCTTCGGGGAGTTCGAGTTCACTGATGTCGATGTCGAAATCGACGCGCCCCTTGATTTGTACTCGGGTGCCTTCGCTCGGATGGAGAATTTCCGTGTGGATGACCTCGACGTCCTTGAGATTCATGCGGCGTCCCGTCTCGAGGGCGGCTTCCGCGGCGACCTTCTTTTCCACGGGGAAGAAGAGGTCGACAGTCACCACCCCGTCGCCGAGCCATTCGACTTCGGGCTTGATGAAATCGGAGTTCCGGTATTTCTCATTCTCCTGCAAGCGAAGATACACATTGTCCGTCTCGTCGAGTTCGTCGATGTATTGGATCTTGTCGGGTTTTTCGAACGTCGAACCGCCGATGAGTCTCGCGGGGTCGTTTTTTGCTGAAGGGTCGTATTGATCGGTGTTGTTGTAGCCGAAATGCGCCGTCACGGGCGCCATGTAGTTCTCATCGCGCTTGATCACGGTGTTCGCGCCGATGCCGCCCTCGATCTCTCGATGAATGCCGTCGTCGTTCCGTTCGGGGTATTCGCCGCTGTCGACGAACATGCCTTCCTCGACCGCCTCGAAATAGCCGCCGAGTTCGAGAATCTCTTCCATCATCAAGATGGCTCGCTCTTGGATTTCGCGTTTCTTGTCATAGAGGTATCCCTTGTCTTTGATACCCAACATGGCCAACATGTCATCCATGCCCATCATGGCCTGTTTTGTGGTATCGAGGGCTTCGATGTTGTAGACGTGCCAAGGGACGTTCCGACCTTCATCGGGCGTGATCGTGCTTTGGATGTCCGCACTCGTCAACCGCGATATGAGCAAGTTCAGAACATGAGTTACGGTCGCTTCGCGGGTAGAAGAGTCCATGTATTTGGTGTTCATCTGGGCGCGGATCTTGTATTTGTCGAAGAACTCCCGCAATGCGATGGCATAGGGAAGATTCAACTTGAGGTCGGGAGAGGGCGGCGCTGCGGGAGGAACGGAAGAAAGGCAGATGTTCTCGGGCTTGATGCCGGCCTTTTCAGAATACACGGAGTTGATCGCGTGTTGTACGAGGAGTTCCGGCATGACTTTCCAGGCGTCCCGGGCCGTGGCGTTCGCGTTGTGGGCGCCGTCGATCTGGGCGATATCGGCCCAAGCGAGCACCTTCTTGCTCTCGGCGGCGTCGACGAAACTACGGACCATGTTGATGTTTCTATAGAGGACGTTGTATTGAGGGTCCTGATGGGCGCCGTTGACGCCTTCTTCTGCGAAAAGGACGGCGATTTCGGGTCCGGCGACCCCGGAGACATAAGAATGGTAGTTGATCGGTCTGCCGACCTCTTCTTCGATGTAATCGAGGGCCTTCCTCTGGGCGCGGAGCTGTTTTCTGGTGATGGGGATGCCGCCCACGCCTTGGGGCGTTCCTTCGAGAAGCCCGTCAAAATGCGATTGGCCGGCCGTGCGGATGACCATGATATGGTCGGCGCCGTGATAGGCGGCCATGCGGAACCTACGGATGTCGTCCTCGAAACGCCCCGAAGCGATTTCGGCCGTGACCACGCTGTCAGGTTGCGGGTCGATCCCCCCCAGATGGCTCGCACTCGGCAGGGGAATCGAACGTTTCAGCGATTCGCTCGCCTGCTTGTATTCAAAGGGGCCCAGTTTGACAGTTTTCTTCTTCCTCCATGTCCAGCCCCGCCGTTTCGGTCGGTAATTCTCCAGCCCATCGAGAATTTTGTGGATGTCCAGTTTCTTGTCCGGTTTCAAGTCCATGCCTCAGAGCACCCCTTTCAAGTAATCGACATGCTCGCCTTCGGCAAGCAGGAGTCCGGCTTTGCGGATTTCCATGTCTTTGTCCTTGGAAAGTCTGTAGACGCAGTGTCCGGCGCCCTTGGAAAGCAAGTCGTTCTCTGCGAGTTTGTCGACTATCTCCTTGGCTTCGATACTCGAAAAGCCCATGCGGAGAAGTATACTCCGTTCAATCGATTTTGACGTGTGATTCCTGCCCATCTCCACGAGAGGGTCGACAATCTTTTCCGCCAGCTCGTAAAAATACTTCTTCAACTCTTCATCGGACATGTTCACGAGGTGCTTTCTTCGCTCTTGAAAGTCGTCCTTTCTTTCCTTCATGCTTTCAACTCCTCCATCAATGCTTTGATTTTCTCCGTGTCCACCCGGAGTTCATCCGCCAGATAGCGGTAATCCTCATCCGTCAACGACTGTCCGCGATAGCGTTTCAGATATGACAAGCGAATCCGGTCGAGATCGAGTTCCTTGAGACTGATGTCACGGGCGCTTTTCGGCAATATGATCATTTCTCCCGGGGTCTCTTCCTCGGGTTTGCCGAAGCGGATGTCGATGCCGTTCTTTTTGGCGAAAGAGAGTTGCGGTTGATGGTGTTTTCCGGCACCGGTGTATTCGGTTTCCTGGACGACGATGAACTCGTCTTCCTTCATTTCTTGGGCAAGTTTGAACGCGACGGCAAGCGAGGTGTTCCCCGCGGGCCCCCGTTCAAGTCCTTCGAGAACCGCGAGCATTTCCGTCGCGAAGAACACACTCCCCTGATTGACGGTGAAATAGCGGTCGATATAGCGCATGGGCCGGCCGGCGCTTCTAGGGACGTCGCTTCGGTCCGGGTTGGTGGCGAAAGGCAGACCGAACCCCGTGTGTCCCGTGGTGAACGACTTGCGGTTGAAATCCTTGTCACTCGCCATGTGTAGTCCTTCGAGGTTCACGCTCGCCGCATAGATGGCCGTTTCGCTTGCACCGGCACGGCGGATGCCGCGTGCGGTGCCAGTGAGGTTTCCACCACCGGCATTGGTGACCACGACCACTTCGGGATATTTACCATGGTTTTCCTTCATTTCGGTAGCGATCTCATAACCGAGGGTCTCGATGCCCATGATGCCGTAGGGTGAATAGAGAGAGGCGTTGAAATATCCCGTCTCATCCAGGAGGTCGAGGAAGGTGAAAAACAATTCCGGACCCACGCTCAACTGGACGACTTCAGCTCCATATGCCTCACACGCCCGCGCTTTCTCGAGAATCTCGGGCTGAGCCAGTCCCTCCGAATCGAAACACTCCTGGACGACGATGCATTTCAGTCCGTGTTTCGCCGCGAGCGCCGCCACGGCGGCGCCATAGTTGCCGCTGGTGGCCGCAATGACACCTTCATAACCGAGTTCCTTGGCCTTGTGTACACTGATCGCGGCCCGGCGGGCCTTGAAAGAACCACTGAGATTGGTAGCCTCATCTTTCAGAAATATCCTCGCTCCATATCCCGGAGGAGCATACTTGCGGGCATAACGTGTAATGTTCTTCAGTTCGAGGAGCGGAGTCCGCCCTACCATCGACTCACCTTGGATTTTCTGGATGTCAGCGAAAGTGTAGCCGGTGCTTTCCATCATCTTGTCATAGTCGAAACCTATCCCGTCATACTCGAAGCTGTTGTAATCCAGTCCTACCGATTTCTTGATGATGCTGTTCTTCCGTTCGAGAAGACTGTCGATGTCATAGTTTCTCATCGTCATCCCCCCAGGCCTCGCGCAAGATGATGTCGCGCATGGCGAGGATTTCATCCACATGCTCGCCATACGAGTGCTTGTGTCGGGGCTCCACCTCTTTGACTTCGCCCGTCACCAATCTGCCGGTCGCAGTCCGGATCATGGCCTCTTCATACAGCTCGCCCTCTTCCAACAAGCGGCCTTTGATCCAGCACTTGAAAGGCACCCTCGTGGTGTCCTCGGGAATGCCTTTGGCACGTTTTCCCGGTGGAAGGATGTTTTTGCGGATGCGGACATAGGCACCCTTCTGGATAAGCATTGAATCATTCCCTTCTCCAAGCATATTTCCACACGTTACCATGATATCATAAAAACCCTTTCATTGCACAACCGTTTCGCTATTGGCATCCATCCATTCAAAAAGCCCCTGCACAGAGGGGCTTTTTTGAAAGCGCTTAAGAAATTATTGTTTTATACTTTTTCTGATGTCGCCCAGGATTGCCCGGGGAGCAGGGAGATCGAGCATGGTCTTGAGACCCGGGTCGGCGTTGATGACATGGGGTGTCATGTTGACGCAAACAGCGATGGTGCCGAGACCTCCGTCGATTTCCGGTTGGATGGACAGATTCACGCTCGGATCACCTTGGATCTTGATATAATCCCCCGTATGCGTGCCTTCCATCTCCGGTTCTATCTGCTGGGGATGTTTCATGTCGATGAATTTCTGTCCTCCGACAATCCCCTGGGCAGTCATATCGATGCCCGCCACATGGTTTCTCTTCGCTTCACCGTATTTGCTTTTCCGGTCCACAGAGGTGATGATGGGTTTCATCTGCTGTTGGAAATCATCGATTTCAACCCCGAGTGCATCCGCGATCATGTGGATGCTCTCCTTGAATCCCACATGACCTGCGACATCGCCTTGGGCCAATTTTTTCTCGAACTCTTCAATGGACAGTCCGACACCCTGTTCCTCCATGACTGTCGGGCCGAAGGGAGAAAGGCTGTTCACGCGACTGATCTCGATGCTGTCAACCCTCTTCATGGCACCCGTCATGGCAATAGCGAGAAAATCCATGACAAACCCCGGATTGATGCCCGTGCCGAGGACCGTGGCGTTGTGTTTCTTCGCCAATTCATCAATCTCTTGCGAGAGTTCTGGCTCATTAGCATAAGGATATGCCATCTCTTCTGCGGTGCTGATGATATTCGCACCAGATTCGAGGCCTCTTTTGATTTTGGGGAATGATTTCTTGGTGAAAGAGTCCGTAGCGATGAAAAGGACATCCGGACGTGTCTTTAGAACCGTGTCGATATCATCGGAAATCCTGACTTCTTCCGAGATGTTGGGCACATCGGCCACGTCCTTCACACACTTCCCCTTCAATGCGGGGGCGATGTCACACACACCGGCAATCTCCACACCTTCAATGCCGGAGATCATTTCCGCAATACCTTGTCCCATGGCGCCGAAGCCCCACACAGCAACCTTAACCTTGTCCATAGAAAACCTCCTTGAATTATTGTCTCCAATGACTATGATAACACACCCCGGCCGAATGCGGACATGAAAAAAGCGACCAGGGTGGTCGCTCAACGGGGAGTTATCTCTCCGCTCACAATCCTTTGCACAAGGGGATGATTAGCGGGTGCCCAATCGAGATTTCCCAATTGTGTAATAGCAATCCACTCAACCCTTTGATGGACGTTGTTGCGGACGGTTCCTTCAATGATCTGTACTTCATAGACATGCAAGGTGAGATGAAACTCGGGATAATCATGTTCGATGGACATCAGATGGCCTTTGACATCGACCGCGACCGAAAGCTCTTCAAGTATCTCTCTTCTCAAAGCCTCTTCGTGGGTTTCACCGGGTTTGATCTTACCGCCGGGGAATTCCCATTTCAACGGGAGACTGTCATCCTTGGCTCTTTGGGCACAAAGAAGCCCTTTTGCAGGGTCGAAAATGGCTGCTGCAACAACCTCTTTCTTCTTCATCAGCAATCATCACCCAGAGATAGTTTCGATATGGAGACATACCCGTCATTCACGGCTTGGATATCGCTGTCTTGCGGAATGTCATCGACAAAGCCGTTCCGCCGTTTCTTGAAAAGGCCGTCTACCAACTCCACATTGAATTTCGAGCGGAGGAAATACATTCTCGTATCCTTTATCCCTTTGGGTTTATGGAACTTGTCAAGAGGGAAGTTGACATTCAAGATGTAGTCTGGCGAAAGCATATTGTTGGCAAGGATGAAGTCAAATACACTCCGGAAACTATCGCGTACCAATTGATCATTCCGATGATCAGCGGAAAAAGCGATAGAAGCGAACTTGTCATGAGATGCTTGTAAAGCTGCTCCCACGGTGCCCGAATATTTCGTGTCCATACCCAAGTTGTAGCCTCTGTTTATACCCGAAATCACGAGTTCGGGTTCCAGGTTCAGCCCATGCAAGGCAAATGAGACACAGTCAGCCGGTGTCCCATCAACCATGTATGTCCACTCATCAATCTTCTCGTAGGGGACATCACCCATGGTAAGCGCCATACTCTTACCGGATTGTTCTACTTTCGGGGCAACAGTGTGAACAGTTCCGTATTTCTCCAGGGTTTCTCGGGCGAACGCCAAGAGAGGCGCATCTATCCCGTCATCATTGACCAGCAGTATTCTCACGGTACCACTCCTCATAGGGTGTTGGTGCATTCACCAACGAATGGCCATATGGTGTTATTGTTTTGGTTTCAGCTACATGAAAAATATGATGGATAGTACTGGGGCATGGTGGTGGACCAGGTTCACCCCATGGATAGTGCCTAGCAATTCGTCGCGCCAACTGCAGGAAAATCTGTGATTGGCAATCCATTTCCATTCATTGTATAACTTAATGTGATTTTTATCAAGACAACCAAGTGCTGCGGATTACCATTTTTCTGGTTTGATGAGAAATTCATTGATGTACTCGGCAAAGTAACGAGCGTTTTCATTATTGTATTTGATTTGCTTATATAATGGTGTGTTACCATCATATTCGGGCATGGCGATGAAAGCATAGATGATAATCCGTCTTTCTTCGGGAATGTAGTTTCGGAGCAGCTCCTTATAGATGAGCAGTTCGGTCTCTTTCCGTTGCCATACATTTGAGACATTCGGAAAAGAGTTTGAAAGCCTGAATTCGACAATCAATATGCTGTTGCCGAAAAGGTAGACATAATCGATCCGGCGATTTTTCGAGTAACGGATTTTGTACTCGGCACACATCGACAAATCCAGAAAATCTTCATGGTAGAGCAACCTTTCAAGTTGGTTGGTAACCTTCTCGATAATGTAGTAGCTGTCGAGAAAAGAGACGACCTCAGCAATGGAGACACTGCGCCGGAACAGTTTTTTCTTGTTGAAGAGATGCTTGAGCCTCAACACGTATTTTTCCTTGTAAATCCTATGTCCCCTGTAGTTCATGTCCTCTGTTGTGATTCTCCATTGCTCCGGCAAGGACAAACTCCGGTAAAAGGCCTTGAAATGATTAGGTGTTCTGAAGTGAAGCATCGAATTGTCCGCAAACATGAAATCCTCCCATTCCTGGTTTCTTTCATATCAATCATACGCATGAACGGGTGGATTTTCCTTTAATGAAATCCATTTTTTCGGGCAAAACATTTGTGGGCTTATAAGGTCTTTCCAAAAAGTATATGCGTTCGACACATGGACTTTCGCCCCGGAAAATAAAAAAATGAAGC
>PUMR01000019.1 GCA_003551455.1 Mollicutes bacterium
AACGTCTTCTTCTTGCCTTCGATATCCAATGTGAACATGGGGGTCTCCTTTCTGTTGCCGTCTTCGGTAGTACCATTATACCAGCTGGCAAGCTTTTTTCAAGAAAGTAAGATACCCCGGATGCACAAAGGATGGTATAATGGTCTTGAAGGATGAAAGAAACCAGGGAGGGATGACCGTGGCCTTGTTAGAGATATGCGACCTCGCCACGTTAAAACGACGCAAGAAGCTGAAAAAGACGATCCGGGAGACACCCGTGCTCCTCATCCATCACGAGGAGAAGGTCTATGCGCTTTCCGACCGCTGCCCCCATCGTAAGGCGTCCCTGTACAAAGGCGGTTTCAAGGACGGTATAGTCACCTGTGCCGCACACGGAGCACAGATCGACATCAAGACCGGCGAGATTGTCAAAAATCCGAAAATCGCCTTCTTTTCCGTCAAAGCCGGGACCGCCAAGACCTACGCCGTGAAACTCCAAGACGGCAAGGTTTTCATCGACTTGTGAGATTTTGGGGCTTTTCAAGCCGCTTCATTCATGGTAGAATATCCTACGGAAGATTGGTCGTGCCGCTTTAGCTCCAATCGGTAGAGCAATTCCATGGTAAGGAAGAGGTTGCTGGTTCGAGTCCAGCAAGCGGCACCATTCTTTTCTTCTGTATCGAGACTCATCCATCACGAACCCGGCCCCAAGCGCGCGGCATAACGCCGCCTTTTTGTTTTCCGAAGAAAAAAGCCCTCGCGGGCGTTTCACGAGGGCCCTCCACCGGGTCTGTCCGTAGGCGGTCCCGGCGCATGATGGGGGATGTCCTTGTCTTCCATGATCCTTCGGAGTTCGCCGACGGAGAGGTCCTTGAGGTCTTCGAACGCGAGATCGTCGGCTTCTTCGCTGATGTACTCGATGAGGCGGAGCCGCATCACGCTCATGCCGTGGGCGCGGGCGCGGTCGATCTCCTCTTCGCTCTCGTCGCCGCCGTGACCGCGCATCATGGCGAAATCCGGGATGCGCGCCTTCGCGACTTCCGGGAGTCTCTCCTCGAGCCGGTGCAGGATGCGCGCGCTTTGTTCTTCGGACGGGCCCCGGACATCATAGACGATATAGGGGGCTTCGTCGGAGAGATGGCCTTGTTCTATCGCCTCTTCGACAATCGCGTCAAGCGTGTCGTCGAAGGAGGCTCCGCGGAGATTCCCGAGGAAACCGAGGAAGATTTCCCCGTCGGGGTTCGTGGCCGCGAGTTCCAGGATGTCGTCCTCTTCATCCAAGTCGAGACGGATGCCGGGGTTGATATCGAGATAGACGCTCGTCGTCGCATCTTCGGGGAAGGGCAGAAGCAGCGCGAGCAGAAGGACGACCATGACGGCGACACCGGCATAGACATAACGCAGGGCGAAAGTTTTCTCGCTCCTTGAAGGATTTTTGTTCAAAGCGCTCGTGATGTGGCTCTGATAGACGTCGGAAGACTTGATTTCCTCTTTGACGTCGGGTACATCACGACGGGCCGCCTGTTGGATCCTTCGCTTCCATTCCCTATTCCTCATCGGGTTCACCTCCCATACGCCGCAGTTTCCTGAGGGCGTCGCGATATTTCCAAAGCACCGTTCCCAGGGGTCTTTCGAGCGCTTCGGCGATCGTCTTGTGTTTTTCACCGAGTACCGCATGGCGGATGACGATCTCTTTTTCTTCTTCGTCGAGGATTCGCAAGAGTTCTGCCAGCTCGGAACGTTTCTCGGCATCATCCCCGCTTGTGAGAAGGGAAAGGGGACCTTCGCCCTCGTCGCTCGGCAGCTCTTTCTTCCGCCGGTTGTAGGCGTTCAGCGCCATGCGTTTGGCGATTGTCTTGATCCAGGCGCGGAACTCGCCGCGCGGGCGGTATCCGGGCAAGGCCTCGATCATCTTCATGTAGGTCTCCTGCATGATGTCTTCGCTCAAGGACGGATCCTTCAGCACCAGGAGTATCGTGTAGTAGACATCCGTGCTCGTGGCTTCATACAAAGCGTCAAAGGCGCTTTCATCGCCCTTTTCGAAGGCCCGGACGAGCTTGTCGAGTCGCTTGTCGGTCATGGTTTCACCCCGGGAAGGCCGCTTACACCCATACAACAAGTGAAACGGTCGATTTATTGGCTGTTGTCTCATTTTCGCACGAAACGACAGAGAAAGAAAGGAAGATGGACGTGGAATGTGTCGCGACGACGGCATTCGGCATCGAAGCCGTCTGCCGGAGGGAACTCGAAGCGTTGGATGTCTCCATCAAAGAGACGAAGAACGGCAGAGTGTATTTCGACACCGATTTGCCGGGCATGATGCGGACCAACCTCCATCTGCGCACGGCGGAGAGGGTCCATATCGTCCTCGGCCGCGGCGGGGTGCGTTCTTTCGACGAATTGTTCGCCTTTTTGGAAAAACTCCCCCTCGAACGTTTCTTCCGTCCCGAGGGAAAGTTCATCGTGAACGCGAAAAGCGCGAAATCCACCCTTTTCAGTTTACGCGATATCCAATCGGTTGGCAAGAAGGCGATACTCGAAAACCTCCGCGCGAAGTCCGGCGCGAATATCTTTCCCGAGACGGCAGAGCCCTATCGGATTCTCATCACGATCGAAAAGGACGAAGCCGAGGTCTGGCTCGATACCAGCGGGGAACCCCTGCACAAGCGGGGCTATCGCGAAGCCACCGGCGAGGCGCCCATCAAGGAGACCCTCGCGGCGGCGATCGTGCTCTTGAGCTTCTATGACCACACCCGCACCCTCTACGACCTTTTCACCGGCTCGGGCACCTTCCCCATCGAAGCGGCCCGGATCGCGCGGAACATCCCTCCCGGGCTCGACCGCACCTTCGATTTCGAGGCTTTCCCCTTCTTCGACGCGGCCCTTTTCAAACAAGAGAAGCGGCGGGCTTACGCCGGCATCCGCCACGGCGACATCGCGCCGATCAGGGCGAGCGATGTCGATGCCGCCATGGTGAAGCGTGCCGAAGCGAACGCGGAAAGAGCGGGCGTCGCCGACGACATCGTTTTCCAGACGGCCGATTTCCGCGATATCGCTCTCGCGGCGGAGCACCCGGTCGTCATCACGAATCCGCCCTATGGCGAACGACTCATGCGGGAAGAGGACTTCCGCAGGCTCTATGTCGATCTCGGCAGGATCGTCCGTCGAGAAAGCGACGCCTCGTTCTATATCCTCACCCCCGTAACAAACGCCGAAGGCTTCTTCCAAAAAAAGGCCTCGCGCACCCGGGTCCTCTTTAACGGTCCCATCAAGACCCGCCTCTATCAATACTTCGGACCGCCGCCGAAGAAGGCCTGAACCGAAAAGCCCTTTTGGGGCTTTTTTCTTTTCGGGGACGATTTTCAAGAAGAAAAGCGGCGTCCTTTTACATATCATGCGGGCGAGGTGATGATATGAAAAGGATCATGTTGCTGGTTGTTGCCCTCTTTTTGCTTTCGGCCGGAAGAGGGCTCTACAGCGAAGATTCTGTACCGGGCGGGAAGAATCTGCTCAATCCCGCCATTATCGAAACGGACTATGCGACCGACAGCTTCCGCACGACGAGTCCCCTCGCGGTGGAAGAGGGGACGCCGTACACCTTCTCGATGTTGGTTCTCGACCAGAGCCGCATCCGGATCGCGGGCAAAGACGACACGATGTATGTGGACGAGACCTTCGTCGATACGGACGTGTGTGTGGAAAACGGCGAACGGATCGAATGCACGTTCACACCCACAAACGCGGCCATCCAGATCGAAGTGAGCGAGGATCATGCTGCGCAATACTTTAGCTATGAAGGCGCCTGTGGGCTCAAACTGCAACTGGAAGAGGGAGAGGCGGCGACGTCCTATGAGCCCTATGAAGCGGTCTATCCCAGCGACCCGGAGTTCTCGGGGAGCGGGCTCTTCGTCACGGGCTATGAAGAGGCGGTGCCGATCGATGACATCGTCGGCGAACACGTCACGGCCTATGACGAAATCGACGGCGACTTGAGCGACGAGATCGTCATCGCCGAGGATGCCTACACCGGCAACGAGGACACGGTCGGAGAATACCTCGTCCGCCTCGAAGTGTCGGACAGTTCGGGAAATACGGCCTACTTCGAGCTCACCATCATGGTCAAAGACGAGATCCCGCCCGAAATCGAGGGGCCGGAGGAAATCGTTGTCGATGTGGACGAAGCGCCCACTTTGGCGATGGTCATCGAAGACAACTTCCATTTTCACGACGACCACGACGGAACCATCACGGACTATGAGGTCATCGCCGACGACTACAGCGACAACAAGCACGTCCTCGGCGGTCACGAGGTCGAAATCGCGGTGCGTGACGCGAGCGAAAACGAAACGAGGAAAGTCTTCACCATTGATGTCGTCGACGTCACTCCGCCCGTCATTGAAGGGCCCGACGATATTGAAATCCTCCTTTCGGAACCCGTCGGCTTGGCAGAAATCGTTGCCCTCTACACCCCGGTGGACAACCATACCCCGACAGCGGACATGGAGATCATTGTCGATGAGGCCATCGCCGACCTCTTGAGTGTCGCCGGCGAACACACCATGCATTTGCATACCCAGGATGCTTCCGGCAACGAGACCGAAAAGGAGGTCACCGTCATCGTCACCGATGATGTGCCGCCCGTCATCGGCGGTAGGACGCACAAGCGGATCAGCTACACCGAGAGCCTGGATGTCGACGCCTTGCGGGAAGAACTCGCCGTGGAGGACAACCACGACACCTTGACCACCGCCGACATCTTCATCAAGGAAAACACCGTGGTCGAGGGAGAAGTGGGCGTCTATGAGATTGTGTTCGCGGTGGAGGATTCCGCCTTGAACAAGACCACCCACAAAATCGTCATCGAAATCATCGACGATGTGGCCCCCGAGTTCGTCGTGAGCGACGAGATCGTCGTGACGAAGGGTACGAGCCTTTCCGAAGAGGAGATTCTCGCTCATATAGAGAACCGGGCCGGCGCCGCCTTCGACCCCGTGGAGATGAAGGTGCTCGAAGAGGACTACCATGACAACGAGAATACGCCCGGAGACTACAGCTACATCGTGGAGTTGCGCGACGAAAGCGGCGAGAGCGAGACACACGAGCTCACCATACGTGTGAGCGAGCCGCCCGAAGACAAGGAGCCGAGCATCCTCTTGCCGATTGCTGTCGGCGGCCTCGCCCTCGGCATACTCACGGGCTTCATCGTGAAGAAGAGATCCTCTTGACCCCAAGGCTGTGATGCATGCATCACAGCCTTTTTTCTTTGGTTTCTATTGACATTCGCATATTCTTCAGTATAATGGTTAGGTAAACGCTAACTAACTAAATGCTCACAGGAGGGTCCCATGGACAAGGAACGCGTCCGCAAATCCTTCAATGAATTCTTGAAGATGTATTTCCAAAGCTGCCGTGAGGTGTACGAGGAACTCGACCTCGAAGGCATCAGCGACCGGCAGTTCAAATATCTCCGAAAGATCGACGAACAAGGCTCCGTCACCATGACGGAACTCGCCGAACACTTTCATCTGTCCAAACCGACCGTGACCGAAGTCGTCCGCCGTTTCGAGGAAGGCGGACTTATCGAGAAGAAGCGGTGTGCGAACGACGCCCGCGTCTTCAACATCACCTTGACGAAACGGGGCAAACTCCTCGCCAAGACGAACATCCTGGAAAGCGACCGGGCGCTCGAGAAGATATTCGCTTCCCTGGACAAAAAGGAACTCGAGACCCTCATCCGTCTATTCGACAAAATCGGGAAGGTGACAACATGATATTCTCCAAATCCATCAACCGCTACTATCTGAAATTCTTCCATCTCTTTCTCATCGGCATCATCGCCCTTTTGGTCGTCGATCTCGCCCAGCTTGAAGTCCCGGTGCTGATCGGGAATCTCGTCGACCAGCTGGAGGACTATCGCGCCGGAAGAATCGACGAAATCGACGCCCGAGATGCCGTCCAGAGCATCGTGCTGACCCTCGTCATCATCAGCGTCTTGATCGTGGTCGGCCGCTTTGCATGGCGCATCGGCATCATGGGCGGATCGCGCCGGCTGACCTATGAACTCCGCGACGACATGTTCCAGCATGCCCTCCTGCTTTCGAACCGGTTCTATTCGGAAAAGAAAGTCGGAGGCCTCATGGCCATCTTCATCAACGACGTCGAAGCGGTGAGAAGAGCGATCGGACCCGGTATGATCATGTTCGTGGACGCGATCTTCCTGGGTGTCCTCGTGCTCATCCGGATGCTCATGCTCGATGTCCGGATGACGGTGATCCTCGTCATCCCCTCGATGTCGATTGCGATTATCGGCCTCATCGTCGGCAACAAGATGCGGAAACGTTTCCGCGAGGCCCAGCAAGCTTTCGAGGACTTGAGCGACGTCGTGCAGGAGAGTTTCTCCGGTATCAGCGTCATCAAGGCTTTCGTCAAAGAGGAACTCGAAATCCGCCACTTCCTCAAACGCAACAAGAACGCCAAAGAGAAAAACATCCGCTTCGTGCGCATGATGATGTTCATGCGGGCTTCGATTCGCGCCATCGTGAGTCTCTCCTTTGTGCTCATCATCGCTTTCGGCGCCGCCCTCATCTCGGATACGGCGGGTACGGACGAGCCCTTCACCATCGGCAATCTCGTCGCTTTCGTCTCCTATTTCGGCATGCTCGTCTGGCCGATGGTGGCCATCGCGATGATCATCAATGTTCGCAGCCGCGGTAAGGCCTCCTTGGACCGGATCGAGGAATTCCTCGATGAACCCGTCGATGTCAAGGACGACGACGATGTCGAAGACATCGAAGGTCTGGAAGGCGGCGTCGAGTTCGACCGTCTCCACTTCAAGTATCCCGACGAGGATGATGAACTCTATGCCTTGAAGGACATCTCCTTCAAGGTGGAGCCCGGCGAGATGGTCGGCATCCTCGGCCGTACGGGAAGCGGCAAGACTTCCATCGTCGATCTGCTCCTCCGGCTCTACAATCTCGAAGAAGGGCAACTCAGATTAGACGGCAAGGATATCATGAAACTGCCCATCAAGAAAGTCAGGGAAGACATCGGCTATGTACCCCAGGACGGTTTCCTCTTCAGCGACACCATCAAGAACAACATCGCCCTGGGTATCGATCCCGAAGAGGCCCATATGGACAAAATCAAGAAAGTCGCCGAGCTCTCGGACGTCCACGACAACATCGCCGAGTTCAAACACGGCTATGAGACCATCATCGGGGAACGCGGCGTGACGCTCTCGGGCGGACAGAAACAACGGGTCTCGATCGCCCGGGCGCTCGCGAAGAATCCCCCCATATTGATTCTCGACGATTCGGTGAGTGCGGTCGACACGAGCACCGAGGAGAAAATCCTGAAAAATCTGCGGACGATCCGCAAGGGCAAGACGACCATCATCATCGCCCATCGTGTCTCCACGGTGAAAGGCGCCGACAAGATCGTCGTCCTCGACGAGGGTGAAGTCCTCGATGTCGGCACCCATGAAGAACTCTACGAGCGTTGCGACTTCTACCGTGATCTCGTCGAGAAACAGCAACTCGAAGACGAAATGGAGGAGGCGGCCTAGATGTATGACATAGACACCGACCAAAGACAATACACCTACTCCGACAAGACCATCCTCAAACGGCTGCTCTCCTATGCGAAGCCTTTCATTCCCGCTTTCGTCGTCACCTTCTTCCTCATGATGTTCTCCGTATTGTTCCAGCTCATGGAACCTTTCCTCATCGGGGAGAGCATCAATATCATCACGGAGGACACCCTCACCATCGAGCGTTATTTCGGCATCATCCCCACCCTCGCCACCGTGCTTATCGTATTCGCGTTCTCGATTGTCTTCGGCGCCATCCTCGAATACGCCCAGACGATGATCCTGCAGAAGGCGGGCCAATCCATCATCTACAACATGCGGGAAGAGGCCTTCACGCATGTCGAACGGCAAGACATCGAATATTTCACCAAGATTCCCACGGGGAAACTCGTCACCCGGGTCGCCAACGACACCAACAAATTGAACGAGATGTACACCGACGTTCTGGTGAACGTCTTCCGCAACCTTTTCATGGTCATAGGCATCGCTGCGGCGATGTTCCTCATGAATTGGCGCCTCGCCTCGCTCACGATGATCGTATTGCCGTTCATCATCTTCTTCAGTTTCCTGTTCCGGAGATTCGCGCGCAAAGCCTACCGGGCGGTCCGTGTGAACACCTCGCGGGTGAACGGCTTCCTCTCCGAACATCTTTCCGGCATGAAAATCGTGCAGATTTTCAACAAGGAAAAAGACAAGCACCAGGAATTCGATGCGAACAACACCGCGCTCAAAGAGAGTGAACTCCGCCAGCTTCTCGTGTTCGCCATCTATCGTCCCACCATCTATATGCTCTTCATGGTCGCGACCATCATCATCTTCTATTTCGGCGGCATGCAGATCATCAGTCCGGAAGGAACACTCACCGTGGGCGTGCTCGTCGCCTTCTACAACTATCTCCGCCGTTTCTTCGAGCCCATCCAGCAACTCGCCGAGCAATTCAACGTCATCCAGGAGGCGTTCGCCTCCTCGGAGCGCATCTTCGCCATCTTGGACGAAGAACCCACGGTGCTCGATGCCCCCGATGCCATCGAACTGGACGATATCAAGGGCGAAATCGAGTTCAAGAACGTCTGGTTCTCCTACATCGAGGATGAATGGGTCCTGCAAGACGTCAGCTTCAAGGTGAACGCCAAGGAGTCCGTGGCTTTCGTCGGCGCGACCGGCGCGGGCAAGACGACGATCCTCCGCCTCTTGACCCGGGACTATGACATCCAGCACGGGCGGATCCTCCTCGACGGCATCGACATCCGCAAGATCAAGATCAGCAACCTCCGGAGTTTCATCGGGGTCATGTTGCAGGATGTGTTCATGTTCAGCGGCACCATCACCTCGAACATCACCCTCCGCGACGAGAACATCGAGGAAGATGAGGTCAAGGAGGCCTGTCGCTACGTCGATGCCGACCGTTTCATCGAGAAACTGCCGCAGACCTATCACGAACGCGTCCGCGAACGCGGCAACAACTTCTCCGCGGGACAAAGACAACTGATAAGCTTCGCCCGCACCCTCGTCCACAAGCCCCGCATCATGATCCTCGACGAAGCGACGGCGAACATCGACACCGAGACCGAGGAGATCATCCAGGAATCCTTGAAAAAGATGATGAACATCGGCACCATGCTCATCGTCGCCCACCGCCTTTCCACCATCCAGCATGTCGACAGGATCATCGTGATGGAGAAGGGCAGGATCATCGAACAGGGCGACCATCAGGAGCTGTTGCGCCAACGGGGCCATTATTACTACCTCTACCAGCTCCAATACAAAGACCAGTGACAAAAGCGCCTCCGCTCTGGCGGGGGCGCTTGTTCTATAGCGTTGCGCTAGTTTCTCCTCTGTTGTATAATACGTCTGAGGAAGGAGGATGTCCATGGTCATCGTTTTCTCGGTGTTCGTCCTTGCGCTTCTCGTGATCATCGACCACGCGACGCGTTACAAGCGGCAACCCCTCATCTTTTACAAGAACGACCACCGTTTCTCGGTGATCGTCGCTGTGACCAAACTGCACATCAAACTCGACAGACTTTTCGAGATTGCCGAGAACTCGCCCCACGAGTTCATCTTCGTCAATGTCAACGCGGCCATCGACCAGGAGTTCTACGAGGGGGCCAAGATCATC
Organism: Mollicutes bacterium; assembly: GCA_003551455.1. Next base: position 9,687 of record PUMR01000019.1, read on the forward strand.
GAGGTCAATCACTATGTCGACCCCGACGACCCCGTGCCCAAGATCACGCTCCTGACCGCGGCCTACAACGAAGGGGCCAAACACGCTTCCATGCCCTTCCTCCTCTTTCTCGATGCCGATCTGTCCCTCGAAAGCCACAAGATTCTCGGCCATATGGCCAACAACCTCGTCGAGCACCAGCTCATCACCCTGAAAGCGAAATATGACCGGAAATCCGCGAAGGCCGGCTACAAGCTGTTCTTCGATTTCTTCCGTGATGTGAACCTGACGAGCGACCGCATCAACATCTCCTTCTTCGCCGTGAAACGCCAGACCTACGATCTCATCGGCATCGGCAACCAAACCTATGAAGATGTCGCCTCGCTCGAGGAGGACGTCGCGAAAAGGAACGTCAACATCGTGCACATCCAGAACGACAATGCCGTGGAGAAAGTGGAGACCTTCCCCCGTTTCCGCGAATACATCCAGAACTGGCTCTTCCATTTCTCCAACCGGGCCTCCCGCAGCGGGATTGTCAGGATATCGCTCTATCTTCTCACCCTCCACGCCTTCTATGTGATCATCATCTACAATTTCCACTTTGTGAACCTCTTCCTCCTCGTCCTCATCCATGCCGGCTTCTGGCTCGTGACGCGTCCCTTCACGAAACATCACCCCCTCGCCTATGTGCTCTTGCCCTTCCACATGCTCATATTCGACTTTTTCTTCTTCACGGGCTCCGTGAAGAGACTGTCTCAGAATCTCCGGCGTCGGTGGGCGGATCGGTGAAACTCCCCGCCAAATTCCGCCGCCGTCTTTTCAAGAAGAAGAATGTTTTCGAGGGCTGGTATGTGCGTGTCCTCGAACCAAAGAAGAAGGTCAATCTCGCCTTCATCCTCGCTTTGAGCGTGCACGAGGGCGATCCGCACGCTTTCATCCAGATCTTCGACGGCACTTCGGGCGAAAACCGCTATTATCGCTATCCGGCCGAGAGTTTCTCCTGCAAAGACGGGACGCTCGATGTCGGCGAGAGTTCGCTTTCGCTCGAACATATCGCCATCCGGGTCCCGGATTTCCACCTCCGGGGCCGTATCGCGGTGACGAAGGACGCGGGGAAGAAGAGCTCCATGGGCTTCTTCCGGCATCTCCCCCTGGAGTGCTTCCAGGAGGTCGTCTATCTCGAAGCGACAATGCAAGGCGAGATGGAGACCGACAAGGGCAAGCTCCCCCTCGCGGCGACAAGCTACATGGAAAAGACCTACGGCAAGAGTTTCCCGACCGAATGGTTCTGGCTGCAGACGAACACGTTCGAAGAGACGGGGACGGCTCTGAGCATGGCCGGAGGCCGCGTCCCTTTCAAGCGGTTCTCCCTTTTCGGTTTCTTCGCCCATTTCCATCACGACGGCCGCATGCACCTCTTTGCGACCCACAACATGAGCTCTTTGGCCATCACCGAAGAAAAGGACCATGTCCGTTTCGCCCTGAAGAAAGGCAAGTGGCGTCTTCTAGTCGAAGTGCGACAGGCGGATGCGACCGTCCTTGTCGGACCGGGGAAGAACGCCCGCATGCGGCGCGATGTGGAAGAGACCCTCTCCGCGAGAGCGCATGTCACTCTGGAAAAGAGCCGGCGGAAAGTCTTCCAAGCGGAAGGTGTCCGGGCCGGTTTCGAATACACCCTCAACAAGAAAGGTTGACCGGATCATATGAAAAAGCTCGTCTTGAACAACAGCGTGGAGATTCCCGCCATCGGGCTGGGCACCTTCCGCAGTAAAAGCGAAGAGGCCTACAAGGCCGTCAAGCACGCTTTGAAAAAAGGCTACCGTCTCATCGACACGGCCGCTGCCTATGGAAACGAAGAAGCGGTCGGTCGCGCCATCGCGGAATCAGGCATCCCTCGCGAAGAGATTTTCGTCACGACGAAGCTCTGGAAGGAAGACCTCGGCTACATGTCGGCCAAACGGGCCTTCCGCGAATCGTTGGCCCATCTCGGTCTCGACTATCTCGACCTCTATCTCATCCATTGGCCGGGAGACCATGACGAGAACAAAAGAGCCTGGCGCGCGCTCGAAGACCTCTATTTCGAAGGGGACGTCCGGGCGATCGGTGTCAGCAACTTCAATTTCCACCATCTCGAACACCTCTTGGAGGATGTGGAGATCGTCCCCCAGGTGAACCAGGTGGAGACGCATCTCTATCTGCAGAACAAGAAACTGCAGGACTACTGCATGGCCAACGGCATCCATCTCGAGGGCTACGCCCCCCTCATGAGCCAGGAGGTCAAGACCCTCCTGGCCGACGAGACGGTGGCGCAGATCGCCGAAAAGCACCAAAAGACCCCCGCGCAAATCGCCATCCGCTTCCTTTTGGAGTTGGCGATCATCCCCCTGCCGAAATCCGTGACCCCTGCCCGGATCGAGGAGAACTTCGCCGTATTCGACTTCGGCCTCGACAAAGCGGATTTCACCGCCCTCCGCAAATTGAACCGGGGCAAGAAAATCTTCCCCGACCCCGACAACTTTTTCGTCTGAGGATTCCCCGAAAGGAGTACACCCCATGATTGATTGCACCACACTCGCGACCATCCTCGCGAACACCATACTCTGGACCGTCATCGGCCTTTTGTCGGCGGCACTCCTTTTGCATGGCGGTTTCATGTTCTTCCGCAACCGGACGCTGCGAGACTACCGCCGCCTCCTCTACGAAGACGAACTCACGGGCCTCAAGCGGAGCGTCTTCCTCGAACAACGCTTCTCCGACGTCTTGGCGGAAATCGCCACCGATGTCTCGTTCTACTACGTCAACATCGACAATTTCAAGAACTACAACGACCTTTTCGGCCACCACATCGCCAACCGCCTCCTGCAAACCTTCGCCGAGAGGCTCCTGGAGCTGGCCGAGCCCGTCGGCAGGGTCTATCGCATCCACTCCGACCGCTTCCTCGTCGTGCATCCGACCCCCGAAGGCGATGATCGTTTCGGAAAAGAGCTCCTCAGCACGACGAAAGCGCCTTTCACGATCGATGGCCACGAGATCAAGGTCACCATCTCCGTCGGCCGCTACGACGTCCCTTCCGAAAAACCGCGCTATCACGACAGCCTCTTCCGGAGCGAGCTCGCTTTGCAAGAGGCCAAGAGCCTCGGCAAGGACCAGCTCGCGAGCTACGCCAACCGCCTCAAGCGGCAGAGCAAGGAGTCCTTCGAGCTTTTCGGGACCATCAAGGACGCGCTCAAGAAGGAACGCTTCTATCTCGAGTTCCAGCCCATCGTGAACGTCGCCGACAAAAAACTCAGAGGACTCGAGTCCTTGATCCGCATCCATGACAAGCGCCGGCTGCATTTCCCCTTGGACATCATCGGCTATGCCGAACGCTACAACATGATCGAGGAGATCGACCGCTATGTCGTGAAGCGCTCGCTCGACGCCTTCAAGAAATTCGAAAACGCCGATGTGCCCTTCGAATTCCTCTCGTTGAACATCTCCGTGAAAGAGATCCACAATCCTTCCTTCATCGATTTTCTCGTCGAAGAGACCGCAAAACACGAGATCGACCCGGCCGCGCTCGTGATCGAGTTCACCGAGACCACGGACCCGAAGGGGATGGAAGACGAAGCCCGTTTCATCGAGCGTTTGCGGGCGCACGGCTTCAAAGTGGCGATCGACGATTTCGGCACCGGCTATTCGTCTTTGATGCGGCTTTCGCAGAATGTCTTGGACCGCATCAAGGTCGACAAGGTCTTCATCCACGACATCGCCCGCGAGAAGCGGAACCGTTCGTTGCTCGAATCCATCGTGAAACTCGCGGAAAACTTCCAGCTCGAGGTCATCGTCGAAGGCGTCGAGAAAGCGCGTGACTATGATGTCGTGAAACGGTTCGGCATCCAGTATGCCCAAGGGTATTACTTCCACAAGCCCATGCGCGCCGGGGAAATCATCAGCACCTTCGGCGGCAAGGACAGTAAGTAGACGAACGAAACACGGCTCCGGACGAAAAATGACGGTAATCGCACATTATGGTGCCATTCAAATTGCCTTTTTCACCCCCCTGTGATATCATTTACACAGGAAGGACGGGAAACCCACGCACGATACGACTTTGACGACCGCCGACCTGTGTTCAACAATCAAAAATCGAAAGGGAGCGATGTCATGGGATTCTGGAAGAGATTATTCGGTAAGAAGAAAAAGGAAGAACCGCAAAAACAACCCGAAGCACCGCAAGAGAAAGAGATGCAGGAAGTCAGCCTCGAGGATGTCGAAAAAGAGCTCGAAGAACTCGAGGAAAAACAGCCCGAGCCCGTGAAAGAGGAAAAAGAAACAGAAAGCAAAGACGTCTATCACATCAAGAAGCATCCCGAGGGCTGGCAGGTGATCAAGGAAGGCGCCGAGAAAGCCTTCCGGGTGTTCCCCTATCAAAAGGACGCGATCGAATTCGCGGACAAAGAAGGACTGGAATACCAAGTCTACAGAACGGACGGGACCTTGCGTAAGTGACCACGATAAAACCTACGCTGCCGTAGGTTTTATTTTTGAACATCTGCGTGACATTTTGTCGCAATTCTTCATGGAAGGTGATGCACCATGCCCAAAAGGACATTTCTGGAACTGCCCGACAAGAAGCGCCGCCGCATCGAGGAGGCGGCGCGCAAGGTGTTTCTCTCCCGTCCCTTCAAGCAAGTGACGATTTCCGACATCGTCAAGGAGGCCGACATTCCCCGGGGGAGTTTCTATCAGTATTTCGACCATCTCGAAGACTTGTACCAGCACATCTTCGCCCTGGCCACCCAGGAATACGAGAAGCACACCTTGCGCTTGCTCGAGGAGAAGAAGGGGCGAACCGAATTCTTCACGTTCTTCAAGGAGTCCTTCGCCAGAGACTATGCGCATCTGGGCGAGTCGGACTATTACAAGCTCATGCGCAAGTTCTTCGAGGAGAACCTCTCCATCGGCATCGGGGTGGATTTTTTCCAAAAGCGGCACGGACCTTTCTATCTCCAACTCTTGGACCGCCTCGACACCTCGAAGATCAAGGGGCCCTACGAAAAGGACATCTTCAAGATTTTCCGCCTTTTGTCCCATGTGAAGATGCAACTCGTCTACAAGGCTTATCACGGTGACACCTCGTATGAGGAATCCTACGAGGACTTCCTGTTCTATGTGGGGTTGTTGGAAAAAGGCATAAAGGAAGAATGACATGGCAGACATTTTCAGACTATTGCGTTATGTGACCCCTTACAAGGGGTATGTCGCGCTCGCGGTCCTGACGATGGTCGTCCAGGTGTTCGTGGGCTTCTACATACCCTTTTTGATGATTGACATCATCGATGTCGCCCTGCCCGCCGGGGATTTCGACACGGTATTGCGCGTGAGCCTCTTCATGATCGGCCTCGCGCTTTTCGGCATCGTCTCCGGCATCGTCAACACCTACACCTCGCAATACATCGCCCAATACGCCACGGCGGAGCTCAGGCTGGATTTTTTCCGCAAGGTGCAGGAACTCTCGTTCAAGAACGTCGACGAGCTCAAGACGAGCCGGCTCATCACCAATGCCACCAACGACGTCATGCGCGTGCAGATGCTCTTCACGATGCTTTTCCGGATTGTCGTGAGAGCCCCGCTCATGGTCCTCATGGGGCTTGTGCTGGCGCTCAGGACGAGTCTCCTCTTGAGCCAGGTCTTCTATGTCACCATCCCCCTGCTCGTGATGTCGGTCATCATCCTGATGGTGAAGGCCTATCCCCGTTTCAAGAAAGTCCAGCTTGCTTTGGACGATCTGAACAATGTCGTGCTCGAGAACGCCAACGCCCCGCAGGTCGTGAAATCGTTCGTCTCGCAGCCCCATGAGAAGGGACGCTTCGAAGGGACGAACGAGGGCTACCGGCAGGCGAACACCGCCGCGGAGACCGTCATGGCCTTCGCCGAGCCCGTGATCAATCTGATCTTCAACATGGGCATCGCCCTCATCCTCCTCGTCGGCGCCTACTACATCGACCGAGGCGAGTTCCTGAGCGAGGCCGGCATCCCGCAAGTCGGCATCCTCATGGCCTTCAACTCCTACAGCATGCAGATCCTCATCGGGCTCATGATGTTCTCGATGGTGATGATTTTCCTTTCAAGAGCCAATGTCAGCGCTTCAAGGATCAACGAAGTCTTCAGGACCGAGATCGACCTCACGAATCCGAAAGACCCCATCAAGCGCAGAATCGAAGGCGCGATCGCGTTCCGCGACGTCAGCTTCGGTTATGGCGAAGACGGCAACTACGCCCTCCGCGATGTCAGCTTCACCATCGACAAAGGCGAGAAGGTCGGCGTCATCGGCTCCACCGGCAGCGGCAAGAGCAGCCTGATGCAGCTTTTGCCCAGGCTCTATGATGTGAAGGAGGGCAAGGTCCTCATCGACGACATCCCCGTCGACGAATACGATATCGCCACCTTGCGCGACCAGATCGGTTTCGTCACCCAGAACGCCACGATCTTCAGCGGCTCGCCCGCGACGAACATCCTACAAGGCAAAGCGGACGCCGGAGCGGAAGAGCTCCGTGACGCGAGCGAGAAAGCGCTCATCATGGGGTTCATCGACGACCAGGCCGAGGGTTTCAACCATCTCGTGCTGCCCAAGGGGACGAACCTCTCCGGCGGCCAGAAACAGCGCATCTCCATCGCGCGCGCGTTCATCAAGCGACCGCCCATCCTCGTCCTCGACGATGCGACGAGCGCGGTCGATGCCGAGAGCGAGCGCCGCATCCTCGCCCATATCGATGCGCTTGAGCATGAACCGACCCTGCTCTTGATCTCGCAAAAGGTCGCCACCGTCCGGCGGATGGACCGCATCCTCGTGCTGGCCAACGACGGTACGGTGGACGGTTTCGGCCGCCATGAGGAACTGATGGACCAAAGTCCCGTCTATGCCGAGATCGCCAAGAGCCAGTTGAACCTGGGGGGTGAGGAATATGTCGGCTGATGAAAAGCGGATCCTCACCAAACGGGAACTGACCGAGAAGCTGAAAAAGACCATCGACCCCACCGACCCCCGCCTGCAACAGGCCGCCGGCGGTGGCGGAAGAAGGGGCGGCGTCGCGCCGAAACCGAAAAACATCCGCGAGACCGTGAAAAGGCTACTCTCCTATCTCGGCGCTTACAAGGCCGCCATCGTCGCCATCATGCTGACGCTCGTCACCGCGACCGTCTTGAACCTCTTCATCCCGATCCTTTTCGCCACGGCTTTGGACGACTACATCCTCATCGACTTCGACCTCGAAGGCGTGGCGCGCATCGCCGTCCTCATCCTCCTTTTCGCCGCGACGAACAGCTTCATCCGTTTCTTCTCCCGGTTCGTCATGGTGCGGATCAGCCAAAACGTCATCAAACGGATCCGCAAGGAGGCTTTCGACAAACTCATGCGGGCGCCCGTCTCGTTCTTCGACGACAAGGGCTCGGGGGATATCGTCAGCCGCCTCTCGAACGATGTCGAACTGGTCAGCAACTCGCTCGGCCAGATGGTCATCGAAGTCCTGAACAGCTCGATCATCATCTTCGGCTCTCTCGCCCTCATGTTCTATCTGAACTGGGCGCTGGCGCTCGTGGTCCTCTTTTTCATCCCCCTCATGGGGCTCTTCACCCTCAAAATCTCGAAAAAGACCCGCAAGGGCTTCAAAGAACAACAGATCCACCTCGCGACCCTGAACGGTATCATCGAGGAGAACATCTCGGGTCTCGCCACCGTCAAGCTCTACAACCAGGAAGGGCCGTTCATCGAAGATTTCCGCCACGAGAACGACAAGCTGAAGCGGGCCGGTTTCATGGCGCAATTCTACGCCGGCATCGTCATGCCCTTCGTCCACTTCATGAACAACGTCATCTTCCTCACCGTGATCGCCGTGGGGGCTGTCTTTCACATCGCCTTCGGCGCGGCCTTCGTGTCGATCGGGCAGATCGCCGGTGTGAGCCAATATGCGCGGCAGTTCATCATGCCCATCGCCAACCTCGCCCAGCTATTCAACGCCTTGATGCAGGGCATCGCCGGGGCGGAAAGGGTCTTCGAGGTCATCGACGCCGAAGACGAATACGCCCGGGATGGCACCCGCGCGATCGAGGATTTCCAGGGCGAGATCGCCTTCGACCATGTCGATTTCGCCTATGAAGCGGGCGTGAAGGTCCTCGAGGACATCACCTTCGCCGCTCATGAAGGACAGACGATCGCCATCGTCGGACCGACCGGCGGCGGCAAGACGACGACCATCAAGCTCTTGAACCGTTTCTACGAGATCATGGGCGGCCGCATCATGATCGACGGCACGGACATCACCGACATCAAGAAAGACGAACTCCGGAAACGCATCGGCATCGTCTTGCAGGACACCCACCTCTTCAAGGGCAGCGTCTTCCAAAACATCCACTACGGCAACCTCGCCGCGAGCGACGAAGAGGTCATCCGCGCGAGCCGCCTCTCGGGCGCGCACGATTTCATCGTGAAGCTTCCCAACGGCTACGACACCGCCGTCCACGAAGGCGGACAGAACTTCTCGCAAGGCGAGCGCCAGCTCATAAGCATCGCCCGCACCATCCTCTCGAACCCGTCGCTTCTCATCCTCGACGAGGCGACAAGCAACGTCGACACCCGTACCGAAGCGAAGATTCAAAAGAGCATGGAACTCCTCATGGAGGGCAGGACGGCGATCGTCATCGCCCACAGGCTCCAGACGATCCAGCGCGCCGACAAGATCCTCGTCATCCACAAGGGCCGCCTCATCGAGGAAGGGACCCATGCGGAACTCTTGGCCAGAGAGGGATTCTATCACGGCCTCTATCGCGCCCAGTTCGAATGAACACGGAAGGGAGTGATGATCTTTGCGAAAACTTGGACAAAAGAAAGCGGACTGGCTGCGGCTCGCCAAGACGCATCTCGATGAGCATTCACCGTTGCGCTTCATCCTTCTCCCCGAAAATGACAGTGTCACTTTTTTGCCTTTGCAGGGCGATTTTGCGCGTTTCAACCTCGCCGAGGGCGAAACGCTCTCCTTGGCGGATTTGCGCTCACGCATCGAGACGGACCACCTCTTTGTGGACGTGATGGGCGAGCCGGCCTATCTCGCCTACCTCGCCGACAAGGTCTTCGGCATCGAGGATACCGAAGTCTTCTTGGTCCCCTGGAAAGAAGCGGGAGACCCCCTCTGGCTGCTCGTCCGCTTGAAAAAGGCGCAGACGCCTAGCGAGAAGGACATCGTCGTCGGCGAGATCGTCCACATCCACGATGACGAGCCCCACACCCTCGCGCTCTTCCGGCTCGCACACCGCGACGACCCGACGGGGCTATGGAACCGCAAAGCCTTACGGGAAAGGCTCCCGCGGCTCGATGCGGACAAGACCCATCACGCGCTCTATATCGACCTCGACGATTTCAAAGATATCAACGACACCTACGGCCACAACACGGGCGACAAGGTGTTGCAAGAAGTGGCGCGCCGTCTGCGGGACGAGCGCACGGAAAAACGCGAGTTCTACCGCGTCGGCGGCGACGAGTTCCTCGCCCTCCTCCTCGAGGCGGACACGGAGGAAGCACGGTGTTTCGCCAAAAGATTGACGACACGGTTTACCGACATCGCGGTGGCGGGCGAGCGCATCGACATGACGGCCTCGATCGGGGTGGTCAGAATCAGCGCCGCCGACCGCGACTTCGTGCGGATCGTGGAAAAGGCCGACAAGGCGATGTATACGGCGAAAGCCGCGGGCAAGGCCGGCGTCGCCGTCGCTCCTTGAATTTGGCGAAATACGGAGATTTTCCCATTTGTGTGTTTACTTTTCCCTTCCTTCGTGGTACACTTTTTTTGGCTTTGTGACTGCATTCTGACATATCGAGGTGAGAGCGATGCGCAAAAAGACACTCATGATGCAAGGGCATTACGAAAAAATCCGTTTCTTTCCCTCCGGGTCGAACGTCTTTTGAGCATGGATGCTTGAGCCCCGCGCCACGCTTTTCTCACGCGCGCCCTCCTGGACGGATGGCGTGCGTTTTTTATCTCGGGCAAAACACACAGTGAGGATGAAGACACCATGAAGCGTTTCCGACGATTCACAAAATGGATGAAAGGCGAAACACATCTCTATCTCATCGGGATGGCGATCCTTTTCGCCATGCAGTATTTCCGCACGCTCACGCCGCTTTTCATCCAGCATGTCGTCGATGCCACGCTCGAGGGCGGTAAAAGTGCGCTCCCGGCCTTCATCGTCCGTTTCCTGCAAGCCGAGACCATCCGGCGCGAACTCCTCCTCGTCGCCCTCGTCTTCACGGGATTCGCCGCTTTCCGGTTGGCTTTCGTCTTCTTGCAGCGGGCGATCTTCGCCGTTTTCACCGAGCGCACGGCCTACAAGATGCGCAACCGGATCTACGACCATCTGCAGAACCTCTCGTTCTCCTATCATTCCCAAGCCGAGACGGGCGATCTCTTGCAGCGGGCGACGACGGATGTCGAGACCTATCGCCGCTTCATCGGCGAACAGCTCGTCGACGTCTTGCGGCTATTCTTCCTCGTGACCTTCGCCATCGTGCAGATGTCCTTCATGAACCCGCGCATGACCGTGATCTCGCTCGCGATCACCCCCGTCGTCCTCACGGCGGCCGTCATCTATTTCATCTATGTCAAGCGCATCTTCCGTCAGGTCGAAGAGGCCGAGAGCCGCATGACGAGCGCGGTGCAGGAGAATGCGACCTCGAACCGCGTCGTCAAGGCCTTCGCGAACGAGCCGTTCGAGATGGAAAAATTCGATCGGACCTCTCTGGATTTCCGGGAGGAATCCATGCGCCTCACCCGGCTCATGGCCTTCTTTTGGAGTTCGACGGACATCCTCATCTTCGGCCAGTACGCCCTCACCGCCTCCTTCGGCGTCTACAGCGTCGTGACGGGTAGTCTCGCCACGGGCGAGTTCATCGCATTCTTGAGCCTTCTGGGCATGATCGTGTGGCCCTTGCGGCAGCTCGGCCGCATCGTCGGCGATTTCGGCAAGACGCAAGTCGCCCTGGAACGGATCGACGAAATCATGGACGCCGAGGACGAACATACCCGCGACCGCGGCGAGGAGCCCGCCATTTCGGGCAACATCCGCTTCGAGGACGTCGGCTTCCAATTCGCCGACGATACGAAACCGCTCTTGAAGGACCTGAGCTTCACCGCCGCCCCCGGAGAGACGCTGGCCGTCGTCGGCCGCACGGGCAGCGGCAAGAGCACCCTCATGAACCTCCTCGTGCGCCTCTTGGAGACCACCGAGGGAAGGATCCTCTTCGACGGAAGAGACATCAAATCCATCAACAAGCGCCACTTGCGAAAACATGTCGGCATCATCCTCCAAGAGCCCTTCCTCTATTCCAAGACGGTCGGGGAGAACATCGCCATCATGAACCGCGAGGCCGACAGCGAGCACATCCGCGAAGCGGCGCGGATCGCGCGGCTGCATGAGGACATCGAGAATTTCGAGGCCGGCTACGACACCATCGTGGGCGAACGGGGCGTGACGCTCTCGGGCGGCCAGAAACAGCGTCTCGCCATCGCGCGGATGTTGTTGGAGAAGAAACCGGTGCTCGTCTTCGACGACTCGCTCTCGGCGGTCGACGCCGAGACCGACATCCAGATTCGCAAGGCGCTCATGAAACACTGGAAGGACACCACGGTGTTCATCATCACCCACCGAATCCAGACGGCCATGGAGGCCGACCGGATCATCGTGCTCGAGAACGGCCGCATCGCGGCCCAGGGCACCCACGAGACCCTGATCGGAGAAGCGGGTCTCTATGCCGAACTCCACCGCCAGCAGACCGCGACCCTGAAACAGTCGGGGAAGATTCTCGAGGAAGGGGGCGAGGACCATGCAGCATTTTGAGGAAGAGACCTTCGTCAAGAAGGAATTCGACAAGCGGACCTGGAAGCGCATCATCTCGTTCATGCGCCCTTTGCGGCGTTATGTGGCGATTGTCATCCTCTGCGGGGTGCTCCTCGCCGTCGCCGACATCGCCTATCCCCTCATCAACCGCTACGGGATCGATATCATCATCGCCACCGGCGACCTTTCCGTCCTCCCCTTCTTCGTCGGGGTCTATGTCGTTTTCATGATCGTCATGGGCATCCTCGTCTACACCTTCATCTATTTCGCGGAGAAAGTGCAGAACCATCTCGCTTACATCATCCGCAAAAAGGCCTTCGCCAAGCTGCAGGAGCTCCCCTTCTCCTATTACGACCGCACCCCGGCGGGCTGGATTGTCGCCCGTATGACGAGCGACACGCGACAACTCTCCGACATCCTCTCCTGGGGGCTCATCGACATCACCTGGGGCGGCCTCATGATGGTGGGGTTGGCGACGGTGATGCTCATCCTGAACTGGCAGCTCGCGCTCATCGCCCTTTCCGTCATGCCGCTTTTGGTCTATCTCAGCATGTTCTTCCGCAAGCGGATCCTTTCCGCCTACCGCGACATCCGCAAGCAGAACTCGAAGATCACCGGCGCCTTCAACGAGGGCATCCTCGGCGCGAAGACCACCAAGACGCTCGTGCTCGAAGAGAAGAACTACGCCGATTTCGATGATCTCACCTCGCGGATGAAGCGCCATTCCATCCGGGCGGCGCTCTTCGCGGGACTGTATTTCCCCACGATCCTCTTTCTCGCCTCGGTCGCGACCGCCCTCGTCCTCTATTTCGGCGGTATCGACGTCGGGGCCGGCATCCTCCAAGTCGGCTTGCTTTACGTCTTCTTGAGCTATGTAAGCCAGTTTTTCGAGCCCGTGATGCAGCTCGCGAACGTGCTCGCCCATTTCCAGCAGGCCCAAGCGAGCGCCGAACGGGTCGTGAGCCTCATCGACCAGGAAGTGGAGATCGACGACACCGACGCGGTGAAAGCGCGTTATGGGACCATCCTCGCCCCCAGAGCGGAGAACTTCGAGCCCATCACGGGCCGCATCACTTTCGACAATGTCTCCTTCCGCTACACGAAGGGCGAAGAGGTCCTGCAAAGCTTCAGCCTCGACATCGCGCCCGGAGAGACCGTGGCCTTGGTCGGCGCGACCGGAGCGGGCAAGAGCACGATCGTCAACCTGGTCTGCAGGTTCTATGAGCCCACCGAAGGGCGGATCCTCCTCGACGGGGTGGATTACCGCGAGCGCTCGCTCTCTTGGCTCCACGCGCATCTCGGCTATGTCCTGCAGACGCCGGAGCTCTTTTCCGGCACGATCCGCGAGAACATCCGTTACGGCAAGCTCGACGCCACCGAGGAAGAGATCGTCCGCGCGGCGAAGATGGTCGGCGCCCACGATTTCATCACGACGTTCCAGAAGGGCTACGACACCCAGGTCCAAGAGGGGGGCTCGAGGCTCTCGGTCGGACAGAAGCAGCTCATCTCCTTCGCAAGGGCCCTGATCCGCGATCCCGCCATCCTCATCCTCGACGAAGCCACGAGCTCGGTCGACACGACCACCGAAAAAAGAATCCAGAAAGCCATCGAGACCGTCATGGCCGGCCGCACCGCCATCGTCATCGCGCACAGGCTCTCCACCGTGACGGCCGCCGACAAGATCCTCGTGCTCGAACACGGCGAAGTCGTCGAGGCGGGCACCCACGAAGAACTCCTGGCGCGCCGGGGCAACTATTTCCGGCTCTACACGAACCAGTTCGCAGACGTTTCCCCATGAAGAGCGGGGGCGACACCCACCCGTCGCCCCCGTTTTTTTGTTATAATAGGGATGAAGGAGTGATGGACATGCGGGTGGTCATCATCGGCGGCGACGCCGCCGGCATGAGCGCGGCGAGCAAACTCCGCCGGCTCGACGAAAGCTCTGAGATCATCGTTTTCGAAAGGGGCTCCGATGTGAGCTACAGTGCCTGCGGCATGCCCTATCACCTCAAGGGCGAAATCGAGCAAGAGAGCCATCTCTATGCCCGGCGGCCGGAGGATTTTCAAAAGCAGGATATCGATCTGCGACTCCTCCACGAAGTCACCGCGCTCGACGCCGAAAAGAAGGAAATCACCGTCAAAGACCGCAAAAATGACAAGAACTCGACCCACACCTATGACAAGCTCGTCATCGCCACCGGCGCCGACGGCATCCGTTTAGGCCTCGAAGGCACCGACAAAGAAAGGGTGTTCACCTTCAACGACATGGAAGACATGCGGCGCTTGAAACGGACCATCGAAGCGAAAGCCCCCGAGCGCGCCGTGATCGTCGGCGGGGGCTTCATCGGCGTCGAACTCGCCGAAGCCTTCCACGCGAAGGGCATCCGGACGAGCATCCACGAGCGCGAAGCGGAAATCCTCCCGCAGCTCGATCGTGAGTTCGGCCGCGCCGCCCGGGAGGAAATGGAGCGCCACGGCATCGCGGTCGCGACCCGCTCCACGGTGCGCGGCTATGAAGAACGGGACGGACGCTACCATGTGCTGACCACCGCCGGCGAAGAAGAGGCGGATTTCGTCGTCGAGGCGGTCGGCGTCAGGCCCAACACGGACTTTTTGAAAGGAAGCGGTTTGGAGTATCTCCCGAATGGCGCCATCAGGGTGAATGACGCCATGGAGACAGCCCTCGCCGATGTCTATGCGGCGGGGGATGTCGCGAGCGTGTATCACCGGATCCTCGAGCGCGACGTGCATGTGCCCCTGGGGACCCACGCCAACAAGGCCGGGCGCGTCATCGCCGAACGCATCGCGGGAAGGGATGCCCGTTTTCCCGGGGTCCTGGGCTCCTTCGTCGTGAAAGTCTTCACCCGCACCGCCGCCAAGACGGGCCTTTCCTTGCAAGAGGCGAAAAAAGCGGGAATCGCGGCAGAGGAAGCGACCATCGAAGCGCCCTCGCGGGCCGGCTACTACCCCGGCAAAGAACGGATCAAGGTGCGCATCGTCTATGACCCCAAGGACAACCGACTCCTCGGCTTCCAGCTCTTCGGCGCCGACGGCGTCGCCCAGCGGCTCCATGCGGCCGCCGTGGCGCTTTGGGCCGCCATGGACGCCGCGACCTTCCGCCAGGCCGATCTCGCCTACGCGCCCCCGTTCTCGCCCGTCTACGACCCCCTCTTGGTGTGTGCGAACCAGATCAAGTGAATCAAGGCAAGAAAAAATACATTGTTGTGAGGTGTCCCCATGAAAAAGAACGTCGGAAAAATCGACCAGGCCGTCCGCTACATCGTCGCGATCATCCTCATCGTGCTCGCCGTCATCTTCCAGGGGGTATGGTATTGGCTCCTCGTACCGGCCGTCATCCTCGGTTTCACGGCTTCGGTGTCCTTTTGCGGGATCTACAAGATCTTCGGCATCGACACTTGCAAGTTCGACCATGGCGGCAAGGAGGATTGAGCAGACGGGCCCGGCACCGGGCCCGTTTTTTCTTCATCGGCAAAAGTTGTATTATAGATTGTTCCCTTTCTTTCCCGCTTGTGCTATAATGACACACAAGAAGATGCTGTCCTCACGGCGGAACAGGGGGGAAGAACCATGACCAAGACGAAAAGCCAAAAGGTCTACGACTATATCGAAGGACTCGTCATAAGCGGGGAAATCAAGCCCGGCGAGCGTCTGCCCTCGGAGGCGCGCCTCGGCGAGATTCTCAATGTGAGCCGGGTTTCGGTCCGGGCGGGCATCGAGAAGCTTTCCGCCATCGGTCTCGTCACGAAACGGAAAGGCGGCGGCACCTATGTGAACCAGCCGAAGAACGAGAACTATCTTTCCGTCTTCACGCCGACCCTTTTGCACAACACGGACTACCTCGAGCTCATGGAGGTCCGACGGGCGCTTGACGCCCTTTCGGTGCAACTATGCGCCGAACAGGTCACCGAAGGGGAGAAGAAGCGTCTCGGACGCATCATCACCCGGATGGAGGAACTCGAGGAAGAGGACGATTTCTTCGAGCTCGACAAGAAGTTCCATCTGCTCGTGTCGAAGTATTCACGCAACCGTTTCCTCCACAACGTCCACATCATCATCTGGGACGTCTTGCAAAAGACCCTCCGGCCGAAATACGCCATCGTGACGCAAGCCGGCCTCGAAGAGAACGTCGCCCACCACAAGCGGATCTATGAGGCGATCATCCACCGCGATGTCGACTTGGCCCGCATCTATACCGTGCACCATCTCGAGAAGGTCATCGACAATTTCAAATGCGTCTATAACGAGGCCTACCGGCAAGAGAAGGACAAAGCGCAAAAAAAAGGAACGTGACGCGGTTCCTTTTTGGCCGAATTTTGTTATAATGTCTGTAGACAAGCCAGCATGGCGGAATGGGTAGACGCGCCAGACTCAAAATCTGGTGGCCGTTGAGGCCGTGTCGGTTCGAGCCCGACTGCTGGTAGAACTAGTCTTTTATCTCCTCGACGAACACGTCGAGGAGTTTTTCGTCGTAATAGGTGCCACGGTGGCTGATGAGCTTCGCGAGTGTTTCCGCCTCGGTGTGTTCCGTACCGCTCTTGCCGCTTCTGAGGTCGTCGTAGTCGTCGAGGATGCGGAAGATGCGGGCGGAAAGGGGGATCTCTTCCCCTTTGAGGCCGAAAGGATAGCCCGAGCCGTCGACGTGCTCATGGTGGGTGAGGATGGCGTAGGCGACGTTTTTCAGCTTCGGCAGCGCATTGGCGATGCGATAGCCGATCTCCGCATGGCGCGTGAATTCTTGCACGAGGTCGGGGTCTTGATGCCTTTCGTCGCTGAAAAGCCGTTTGTCGAGGCTGATCTTGCCGATGTCGTGCAGCGTGATGAGCCGGAAGAGCTCGCCCCGCTCGTGACGGTTGAGCTTCAGCCTTTCGCACATGCGCGCGCCCAGCGACCGGAGCCGCTTGAGATGTTCGGGCGTCTCGTCCGTACGTTCGTAGAGGTTCTCGAGGAGGGCCTCGGTGACCCCCTTGGTCTGGCGGTTGTATTCATGGATCTTGTCCTTGTAGAGCATGTTCTCGGCGGAGAGGAAGGCGTGTTGGAGGGTGTGGTTGTCGGCCTTTTTGCTGTAGCCGAAAGCGGCGGAGAGGAAAGGGATGTCCCCGGCGCTCTTGTGGATCGAGCCCTTTATCTCCCGGATGGCCTCTTTCACGGTCTGGGTGTTGAAACGCTGGATCACGGCGACGAACTCGTCGCCGCCGAGCCGGGCGATGATGCTCTCCTTGGGGAGGTTGTCCTTCAAGAGGCGGGCGAAGCGGATGAGGATCCTGTCCCCCTCGTCATGGCCGAAGACGTCATTGACGAGTTTCAGTCCGTTGATGTCGGCGAGGAGGATTCCCATGCCCTTCTTGTTCTTGTAGAGTTCGCTCACTTCGTTGAAGTAGCGACGGTTGTAGAGTTCGGTGAGGTCGTCGTGGTAGGAGAGGTGCGTGAGGCTTCGCTCCCTCTCTTTTTGTTCGGTGAGGTCGATGGCGATCGTGGCGATGACCCGGAGTCCCCGCTCGTCGCGGCCGATATAGACGGAATAGAGGTCCCAGGAGAGTTTCCGGCGGTGCTTGGTCATGATGGTGAAATTCCCCTCGAACACCCGTTCTTCGATATCATAGGTCTTGGCGATGTGTTCGTACATTTCGTCGTGTTTGCGGTTGAAGGCCTTTTCCACCCAGGCGCGGATGGTGGGGATGTCATTGCGTGTATAGCCCGTGCGCTCGATGAAATGTTTGGACAAACGGACGATTTCCTTGTTTTCCGCATGCAACATCACGGGAAGCGGGGATTCGTCGACCATGTTGTAGAGGAGCTGTCTTTGCAGCGTCAAGAGTTCCGAGAACTTCTTGCCGCTCTCTTCGCGCTTGGCCAAGCGTTGCGTAAGACGCTCGTTGCGATTGTGTTGGTAGATGAGCACGGAAAAAATCACCGCCGACGAGATGGCCACATACACCAATCCCTTGACGACGCTGTAGTAGAGGAAAGCGTCGATATCGGGCGCCAAGCGGAAAAGGAGCCAGTCGGAAAAAAGGATCCAGGTGACGCCGAAAGCCATATAGATGCCGGTGACGACGAGCGCGTCCTTTTGTCCCCTCTTCATGCCATCACTCCCTAGGGGGCCGTTCGGGGTCTTCTTCCCAATTCTACCACATCGGAAGGATTAATCAATATCGGAAGGGTCCCGTCAAGACCATTTCCCGCTCCGTACTGCTTGCGAAAGTGCTTACAATGGTCTATAATTAGTAGATGTGAAAACAACCACGACGCGGAAAGGATGACCCCCATGAAACGGACCCCCCTCTATGACGAACATGTGCGTTTGCAGGCCCGCATGGTCGATTACGCGGGCTACGAGATGCCCTTGCAATACCGTTCCATCAAGGAGGAACACCACGCCGTGCGGAACACGGCCGGCGTCTTCGACGTCTCGCACATGGGCGAGATCCACGTTTTGGGAAGCGAAGCGACGGATCTTCTCGACGCCATCTTCACGAACCGGGTCCGCGCGATGACGGCCCAAGAGATCCAATACGGCTTCCTCACCAACGAAAAGGGCGGCGTGGTCGACGACCTCCTCGTCTACAAGGTGAACGACGAGTTCTATCTCCTCGTCGTGAACGCCGCCAACAAGGACAAGGACTTCGCCTGGATCAAAGAGAAGAACACCTTCGACGCCACCGTCATCGACAAGACCGACGCATATGCGGAAATCGCCCTGCAAGGGCCGAAGGCCGAGGACATCCTCCAAGCCTACACCGAGACGGACCTTTCGACAATCCGCTTTTTCACCTTCGCCGAATTCGAGATTGCGAAAAAGACCTTCCTCGTCTCCCGCACCGGCTACACGGGGGAAGACGGTTTCGAGATCTATGGCGAGGACGAAGATGTGAAGATGCTCTTCCGGCGCCTTCTAAAAGAGAACGAGGAACTCTCTCCCGCCGGACTCGGCTGCCGGGACACCCTCCGCTTCGAGGCGGGGCTCCCCCTCTACGGTCATGAGATCGACGCCGACATCACCCCGTTGGCGGCGGGGTACGGTTTCGCCGTCGATTTGCGCAAAGAGCGTTTCATCGGTCAAGACGTGCTGAAAAGGCAGAAAGAAGAGGGTCTCGAACGCAAAGTCGTCGGCCTCGAACTCTTGGACAAAGGCATCCTCCGTGAAGGCTATGATGTCTATCATGAAGACGAGAAGATCGGCCGGACCCTGTCGGGCTATCTCTCCCCGACGCTCGAGAAGCCCCTGGCCACGGCCATCCTTCCCATGGAGCACGCCAAGAAGGGGTCCATCGTCACCGTGAAGGTGCGCAAACGCATGCTGCAAGCCCGCGTGCGCAACAAGACGTTCTATAGAAGAAAGAAGAGTTGAAAACTAGGAATAGGAGAGTGAGAACATGAAAACCCCGAAAGACCTCCGCTACACCGAGACCCATGAATGGGTGCGTATCGAGGACGGCCACGCCTACATCGGCATCACCGACTATGCGCAGGACCAGCTCGGCGAGATCGTCTTCATCGAACTGCCCGAAGAGAGTGACGAACTCGAACAGGGCGAAGAGTTCGCCGCCATCGAGTCCGTCAAGGCCGCGAGTGATGTCATGGCGCCCGTGAGCGGTGTCGTCGTCGCTGTGAACGAAGCCCTCGAGGACTCCCCCGAGCTCTTGAACGAGGACCCTTACGAGAACTGGATCGTCAAGGTCGAACTCGAGGACGAAAGTGAACTCGAAGGGCTCATGAGCGCCGAAGAATACGCGAACATGAGCAAAGAATAGGGGGAGGACCATGCACAAATATCTCCCGCACACCGAAAAAGACATCGAGAAGATGCTCGAGAGGATCGGCGTCTCCTCGATGGACGACCTCTTCGCGGAGATTCCCGACGCGCTCAAGGGCCTCGACCTCGATTTGCCGAAGAGCCTCTCGGAGATCGAACTCCGCGACCATTTCGAGCGCCTCGCGAGCCAGAACGAGCCGCTCGTGCCTTTCATGGGGGCCGGGGCCTACGACCACTACACCCCGAGCGTCATCCCCTATCTCCTCGAGCGACAGGAGTTCATGACGGCCTACACGCCCTATCAGCCCGAAGTCTCCCAAGGCACGCTCCAATACATCTTCGAGTACCAGACGATGATCACCGAGCTCACCGGGATGGACGTGTCGAACGCCTCGATGTATGACGGGGCGACGGCCACGGCCGAAGCGATGTTCATGGCCGTGAAAAAGAAGAGGAAGAAAGTGCTCGTGGCCAAGACGGTGAACCCGAACGTCTTGAACGTCTTGCGCACCTACGCTCATCCGCGCGACATCGAGATCGTCCTCGTCGAAGAGGCCGAAGGTGCTTTCGACCGTAACGACCTGGAAAAGAAACTCGATGACGATACCGCCGCCTTCATCGTGCAGACACCGAACGTGTACGGCGTCATCGAGGACCTCGAAGGCGTCGGCGAGAGACTCAAAGAGAACAAGGCCCTCTTCGTCATCAACCAGGACCCCGCGACCCTCGCCTATCTCAAGACCCCCGCCGAATGGGGCGCCGACATCGCCGTCGGCGATTGTCAGACCCTCGGCGTGCCCCTTTCCTACGGGGGCCCCTACATCGGCTATATGGCCACGACCAAGAAGCTCATGCGCCAGATGCCCGGTCGCATCTGCGGCGTGACCGAGGATGTCGAAGGGAAAAGGGCCTACGTGCTCACCCTGCAAGCCAGGGAACAGCACATCCGCAGAGAGAAGGCCAAATCGAACATCTGTTCGAACCAGAGTCTCATGGCCCTCCATGTGACGATCTATCTCGCCCTCATGGGCAAGAAGGGCCTCAAGGAAGTCCAAAAGACCTCCTACAACCACGCCCATTACCTGAAGACCATGCTGGAGAAGCTCCCCACCTTCGAAGACCCCTTCGACAAACCGTTCTTCAAGGAGTTCACCCTGAGAACGACCCTCGATCCCGAACGGATCAACCAGCTCCTCCGCGAGAAGGGCTATCTCGGCCCGCTCTCGCAAGGCCGTTTCGACGAAGAGAAGAAGGACCTCGTCACCTTCGCCGTGACGGAAAAACGCACCAAAGAACAAATGGATGAAGTCATCCGCATACTGGGGGCGATCTGAATGGCCAGATACTACGGCGACCTCATATTCGAAAAATCCATCGCAGGCCGCAAGGGCTACAGCCTCCCGGCTTCGCCCATCAAGGATTACGAGATGGATGAAAACCTCCTCCGTGAAGAAGAAGCCGACCTCCCCGAGGTGAGCGAGTTCGACGTCGTGCGCCACTATACCAACGTGAGCTTCAAGAACCACGGCATCGAGAAGGGCTTCTACCCCTTGGGAAGCTGCACCATGAAATACAACCCGAAGATCAACCTCGAAGTCTCGAAGGATCCCCGCTTCACCGCGCTCCATCCCTATCAGCCCGTCGAGACCGTGCAAGGGATACTGCAGATCTATTACGAGACCCAGAAGATGCTCTCCGAGATCAGCGGCCTCGACACCTATTCACTGAATCCCTTCGCCGGCGCCCACGGCGAACATGTCGGCCTCATGATCATCAGGGCATACCATGAAGCCAAGGGCGACTTCAAGCGCAAGAAGATCATCGTCCCCGATTCCGCCCACGGCACGAATCCCGCCAGCGCGGCGGTCGCGGGCTTCGATGTCGTCGAAGTGAAATCGAACTGCGACGGCGCCCATTGCGACGGCACCGTCGACATCGACCACCTCAAAGAGGTGCTCGACGACGAGATCGCCGGCATCATGCTCACGAACCCGAACACCGTCGGCATGTTCGAAAAGGACATCCTCGAGATGGCCCGACTCGTCCATGAAGCGGGCGGACTCCTCTATTACGACGGGGCGAACCTGAATCCGATCCTCGGCGTGGCCCGTCCGGGCGACATGGGCTTCGACATCACCCACATCAACCTGCACAAGACCTTCTCCACCCCCCATGGCGGCGGCGGCCCCGGCAGCGGCCCCGTGGGCGTGACGAAGGAATTGAAGCCCTTCCTCCCCGCTCCCGTCGTGCGCAAAGCCGGCGACCTCTATCTCGTCGACGGCATCGGCAAGGACTCCATCGGACAGATAAGCCATTTCTTGGGCAACATCAACGTCGTCATCAAGGCCTACAGCTATCTACGGACCATCGGCAAGGACAACCTCAGAGACATCGCGAAACTCTCCACTTTGAATGCGAACTATGTCAAGGAGTCCTTGAAGAGCCACTACAAACTGCCCGTGGAACAGATCTGCAAGCACGAGTTCGTCTTCGACGGCTTGAAAGAGAACCCCCACGGCCTGAAGGCGATCGATGTGGCCAAACGCCTCCTCGATTTCGACATGCATCCGCCCACGGTCTATTTCCCGCTCCTCTATCGCGAAGCGATGATGGTCGAGCCTCCCGAGAACGAGTCCAAACAGACGCTTGACGCTTTCATCGACGTCATGAAGAAAATCGCCCAAGAAGCGAAAGAAGACCCCGAAACCTTGCGGAAAGCACCCCTGTCGACCCCCGTGCGTCGGCTCGACGAAGCGCAGGCCGCCAGGAACCCCCGCGTCAAGTTCAAAGACCTCGCGACCGATTGAGTCAGACCATGAAAAAAAGCCCGGTTCATTTGAATCGGGCTTTTTCATGCATGCTGGGTCGATGGGGATCAATCCTCTTCGGTCTCGGTACTGAAGGCGGAAACGCCGGTGGCGAGGGTCGTCTGGGCGGCGGGAGAGACCGTGCTGTAGATGTCTTCGAGGGTGATCCGGTCCTCGTCGTCATGGGGAATGTCGCTGATGTAAGTGTAGATGTTGTTGCCTTCGGATTTCTTGTGGACGTGGTAGGAATCGCCGTGGGTGGTGGGGTAGTGGTAACGGCCACTGGTGGTGTAGGGTCCGGCGAGGGGGTCATAGGCCGCTTCATCGTGGAGTCTGCCAATCAAGGTGTCCCAGAGTCTGTCCTCATGGTTGCTCACTTTGTTCTCGAAAGAATAGATCACGAAGTTCGTGCCGTACAACTGCCTGTGACTGGCGTTGTTGTGGGTGAAACGCATGTCGATGTGACCTTCGACGAGGAAATAGACGTTCTCGATGCTCATGTTGAAGTTCTGGTTGACATAAAGGTTGCCTCGCACCAGAATGACGCTCGGAGAATCCTCGGGAGAGTGGATTTTGCGGACACTCGTGTTGGGATTGGAACTCTCCTCGCCGTCACTGATGATGAAATCACCGTCGACAACGAGAAAATTGCCGTTGAGGTTGAACTCGCACTCGGGGTTGTTGAGGAGGGTGGAGAAATTGAGTTCGCCTTGGACATACGTGTCGTCATTGAGGGTCACGCCTTCTGTGCTGCTGACCTCTGTGCTGTCATGGTCCTCGAACTCGTCGGCGGTGATCGTGTTCTCTTCGCTTATGATGTTTTCTATAGCTTCATCGGTGCTTTCGATGTATTCCGTGGTATCTTCGACGGGTACGCCTTCACTGCCGTGGAAGGAGATGAAGAAATCACGCCGGAGCGTGGTACCGTCTTCTCTCACACGGGAAAACCGGTAGGTACGCGCGAGGTCGTTATCAGCGGTCCGGATGGTCACATTGACGGCATGTTTTTCAAAAATCGTGGTGGTAATCGCTTCAAAATAGGAAGGCGGCGGGTCGTCATCTTCGAACCAGGCGAAGAATCCTTCCACAGTCCCGCTACCGGTCGCGATGAAATCATCCGCATATTCGCCGTATTTGACCATGATTTCATCATGGAACTTCTCGATGGCCATGTTGACGTGGGTCTCGGACTGGACGCGCTCGAGACGACCTTCGAGGGTCTGGTTGGTTTGTTCGGCGTTGCTGTAAGTGTAGGCTGTGACCGTGGTCACGGCAAACGAAAGGAGGGCGATGAGAGCGATCGCGACAGTGAGGATACTTCCTTTTTGATTGTTCCAAACGTCCTTCATGGCCATCTTCCTCCTTTGCCTATGACTTGTCACCAGATATTATACCACGTTCAATAGAACAATGTCGAATATTGCCTCCGGAAATCGAGTGTCTCGCCGCTTTGGAGCCGGAAGGCCATGTGGAAATCGAGATATATGTAGGCGTGTGAGCTGTTGCTGTAAAGGTCGAGATCCCCTTGGACCGTTTGTGGGTGTTCGCGGAGTGTACTATAGTTCAAAGAGGATTCCGGTCCGAAGACAAGGAGCGAGCTGCCTAACCGGGACTGCTCGGTGCGCGTCGCTTCCAAAGCGGCCATGTCGATAGTGTCGGGATCGTCGGGATACTCGAAATAGTAGAGGCCGTTCGTTTCCGTGCTCCGGTCGAGCCAGAGCACGAAGGTGCGCCGCTCAAAGCCTTCTCCGGGACCAATGAGATAAGCTTCGTCAAAGTCGTAATCATATTCGTCGACGAAGATGAGGATATCATAATCCGCGTTTTCGGTCTCGAACTCCTTGATGGACTTGTAGCCGAGGTCGTTGTCGAAAGAGTGTCGGAGATATTCATTGATATAGTAGACTTCCTGGGCCAGACGGTTGCTGTATTCGGATTCGTTTTTGGAAAGGAGGGTCATGGTGAGAATGCTCATGAGTATCATGATCGCGATACTCCCGATGGATATGGACAGCAGAACCTCGAAGATCGTCATGCCTCTTTGGTCTTTTTTCATCGGCATCAATCCAATTGGAAGTCCCGGCTCAAAAAGCCGGACCTGATGAGATATCGTTCCTGTCTGTCATCATACAGCAACCAGATGGTGACATACAGCATGGCTTCATCATCGTTTTCCGTCATCTCTTGGAGAACCGGCTCGGGGATGGTGCCATCATCTATGGCCGCGGTGTCGATATCCCCGAAATAGACATACGCCCGGAAATGATCGGCTTCATAGAAGGTCTCGCTCGCCATGGATAGTTCGAAAACGAGCTCACAGATGTCCCATGTGGTGGCGGTGAGGTCGGTCTCGGGATCCCTTTGGCTACAAAGGTCCCGATCAAAACGGAGATAGCCGTCTTCCGCATCCAACACACTGTCAGCGACATCCCGGTAGGACATGGTATTGAACCCTTGTACCGCCGACACTGTGATCAGGGAAGCCGCACTACGGCGATGCATGCGGGTATTCACTTCCATGTTGCCTGTCAGGGCCGTCAAGAGGGGGAACACGACAGCGGCCGTCAACATGATGACGGCGAGGATTTCGAGCAGGGAGAAACCTTTGTCATTCAATTTCATCACATTCACCGCCTTATTTCGTTTGTATTATACCATGTTCAGCCCTTGTCAAGCAAAAAAGCCCTCCGTTTTTGCACAAGGACCCGAAATGTCTCCCTGTCAACCAAAAACAGGTGAAATGCACCTTTGTAAAAGCGGTGCGGGTGTTGTATAATGAAAGAAATCCAACACAAGCAGCAACAAAGAAATGGTGATGGGGATGTTCTCACGTTTTCGTAACAGCAACATCGGCTACTACACCTACTCGGCCTTGGTCCTCGCCGTCGGCGCGGGGAGCCTTGTTTTCTTCTATTTCATGATCACCGGCTTCAACATCGGCGTCTATGAGACGGGCACCGTCATCGGCAACGTCTATGTGGGCGGCCTCACCGAAGAAGAAGCCGAGCAGAAAGTGCGAGAGCGGGTCTCGCTTTGGCTCGAGGACGACTCGGTCACCTATGAAGCGGGCTATCAGGGCTATTACTATGAAATCGACCGCGACCTCATGAACTTCGACTTCGACGCCACGATGGCGAATGTCCGCAACGGCACGAGAACCCCCCTGGTCGTCAGTTTTCCGCCCTCGGCGCTGAACACCATCGACTTCGAGTTGAACCAGATGCCCTTCATGACGGGCCTGACCGACCAGTTCGACGTCGATGCCATGGTCAATGACATCCTTACCGATGCGGCCGTATTGCGGGAACTCTCCCGCAAACAATTGAACAACTACGTCATCGACCGCGAATCCTTCATCAGCGTCGTGAGCGAAGGAAGCGCACCATTGTTACCCGGTATGGACGGCGAGAATCTCATGGAGAAGATCGCGGCCGCACACGAAGAGGCCACGCTCACTCTACCTTCCATGAGCTCTTTCAGCGTATTGGACACTTTCGGACAAGAATTCAGCTCGGCCGAACTCGATATCATCGGTTCGGCGCTTCTCGATGCGATCATCCCGACGAGGATCGGCATCATCGAAAGACACTACAACCCCCGCATCAACTTCGACCACTTCAGCGTGGACGATTTCCCCTATTACGGCCGGAACATCCGCGTGAGTCGGCCGGCGGGCTTCGACTTCGTGATCGAGAACGAATGTTTCCTCAGTTTCGAGCTCGAGTTCCATCTCACACCGGTGGGCGACCTCGGGGTGCGCATCCAGGGATGCCCCTATGTCGACACCATCGAGGTGGAGAAAAGCGAAACCATCATCCCTTACGAGACCGAGACGACGAACCTGCCCGGAGAGGCCCAGGAGGGCCACAACGGCAGAATCGTTAGAATCAAGCGTGAGATCCACAACGTCGACGGGGACGTCATCGCCGACTATGAGATCGTCTTCGAGCACTACGCCCCCGTGAACGAGATCATCTATAACGATTGACAAGGATGTGTGAACATGGCCAAGAACGCTCCGAAACGCCTCGGTGACGTCCTCGTCGACGAAGGCGTCGTCACCGAGGCGGAAATCGAGGAGGCGCTCAGACGCAGAGAGAAAGGCGAAAAGATCGGGGAGGCGCTCATCCGTTTCGGCTATTGCAGCGACTCGCAGATCGTCGACGCCCTTTCCGAAGCGCTGGGAATAAAGCGAGTCAACCTCGGGATGATCTTCATCGACGACCAGGTCCTGAAACTCCTCGATGAGGATTTCGTCACCCGCACGAAGATCATGCCCGTGAACATCAGCGGCCGCCGCCTCGTCATCGCCACGAACGATCCGCTGGATTTCCCCACCATCGAGAATGTCCGTCTGAAAACGGGCATGAACGTCGAGACGGTGCTTGCGACCAAGAACGACATCGAGACGGCCATCGCCCGTTATTATGGTTTCACGAAAACCCTGAAATCCCTCGGCATCGAAGTCGAGCCGCAGAAGAAGGATACCGAGAAATACTACGAGGAGATGATCCGCGAGCCCGAACAGGACGCTTCGGAGTCTCCCATCATCCAGCTCGTCAACCAGATCCTCCAGACGGCGGTCAAGAGCGAGGCAAGCGACATCCATATCGACCCCACCGACATCGAGTTCAAGATCCGCTACCGCATCGACGGCGTGCTCTCGACCGAGAGGACGCTGCCGAAGGTGGTGTTGCCGAAGCTCATCAGCCGCATCAAGGTCATGGGACACATGGACATCACCGACACCAGGAATCCCCAGGACGGCCGCATCAAGACCATCATCGAGGGAAGACCCATCGACCTCCGGATTTCGACGCTCCCCACCGTCCGGGGCGAAAAATGCGTCATGCGCGTGCTCGACGTCTCACGCGATTCCAAAGGCATCGACCGCCTGGGACTCTCCGAGAAGGAAAAGGAGGTCTTCCTCCGCCTCATCAAACGCCCCAACGGCATCGTCCTCGTGAGCGGTCCCACCGGGAGTGGCAAGACGACCTCGCTCTATGCTTGTCTCGACCAATTGAACAGTCCCGACGACAACATCATCACCGTCGAGGACCCCGTCGAGATCGAACTCGAAGGCATCAA
>PUMR01000010.1 GCA_003551455.1 Mollicutes bacterium
ACACAACACACACAACACACACAACAACCCTACCACAACACACACAACACACACAACAACCACAACACACACAACAACCCCAACAACCCCAACACAACAACTACAACAACCCTACACAACACACACAACACACACAACAACCCTACCACAACACACACAACACACACAACAACCACAACACACACACCAACCCCAACACAACACACACAACAACTACAACAACCCTACACAACACACACAACAACCACAACAACCCTACCACAACACACACAACACACACAACAACCACAACACAACACACAACACACACAACACACACCTACAACAACCCCAACACAACACACACAACAACTACAACAACCCTAACACAACATACACAACACACACAACAACTACAACAACCCTAACACAACACACACAACACACACAACAACCCCAACACAACACACAACACACACAACACACACACAACACACACAACACACACAACACACACAACAACTACAACACAACACACAACACACACAACAACCACAACACAACACACAACACCCACCACAACTACAGCAACCCTAACACAACAACCACAACACACACAACAACCCCAACACAACACACAACACACACAACACAACACACACAACACCCACCACAACTACAACAACCCTAACACAACAGCCACAACACAACGCCTCCAACAAAAGCACCACACAATCCTGTTCCGTTACATTTTATTCCTTATTACTTTTATTTCCCCTAATACTTATGTACATACACCCCTCATTAGGCGCCTACTCCTCCACACACAACAATGTCTCCCACACCTCCTTATCTTCGCACAACACCTCCCCCCCCTTGAAATAATGAAGATAACCAACAAAGAGGACGGCCGCATTGGACAAAGGCCCACCCTTCATCCATGCCCCATGCAACCACTTCACATAATCCTCCTTATTGGGTTTCACACTGTCCAGGGACCCTTTGCTTATGGCCAACACACCATTTGCTTTCATGAAGCACTGCCGATACTTGAGCCTCCTACCCATAATCTTATTCACCACCCTAATCTTATATTTAAACAGATACATACATAAGCGGTACACTAAATTCCCCTTGCCAAGCATGCACTTCTCATGACCAAACCCATAAGGACTAGCATGCAAGCTTCCCTTAAAAAATCCATCCCTATCCGCCGTCAAACAACCCGTACAGAATCTATCGGTCCCCATGCTACGGAACTTCTGAACATCACAATTTTGCGCTTTATGCGGGTCCAGACAGTGATAACAGGCTTGCCCTACACTTAATATTGTGGGACACACTCGAGACGCACCCAACGTCGTACCCCCGTCGTGGTTTTCCTTCCCTCCCCAGAGTGTTGCTGTCGCTGGCAAGCAGAAACCACAGGCCGTGGTAGTTTTGCCAGAGCTACTAGCCAAGAGCAAACCTTTCTTAGCCTCTCTCTCGAACGCTTTCGCAGCTGAGCCCACGGCTGCTTTTAGCGCCTGACGGTCAGGACGAGAGGGCGAAGAAGAGGAGGATGCGAGAGGCGCGCCCGACGAGGAAGGTGAAGCATAGGCCGCATGGGGCCCCGACGAATAAGACAAAGAAGGAGCAGCACGCAAGCCCGACAAAGAAGCACTAGAAGAAGCAGCGCGCGAGCCCGAAGAGGAAGAAGGAAAAGGAGCAGCGCGAGCGCCGAAGGATGAAGAGGACGAAGAAGAAGAAGAAGAGGCCGTACGGGGCCCCGACGAAGAAGACAAAGAAGGAGGTGCCGAAGGAGGGAAAGAAGAAGAGGAATATAAAGACGAAGGAGCGGCGAGAGCGCCGGACGACGAAGAAGCCGAAGTAGGAGGAGCGGAAGGAGGTGAGGAAGAAGGGGGAAAAATCATCGCACGGATTGCGTCGTCCAAGTCATCATCGAGCAATCTAGAGCTGCCCTTGCAAGAAGGCGCGAGTGATCGGGACCCGTCGCCCTCGCCTCCGTGGTCCACTACAGCCCGAGGCTCTTCCGCACGCGCAGACCCGTCTTGCAGCACCGGCCCTCCACCGCTGCCTTCGAGCGCAGGCGCCCGACCATCCCCGCCATCCCAGCCAGCAAGTGGAAGCGCCGAAGTAGGGGGAAACGACTGCAGCCATTCTTCATCCACGTCCATGCCCAGGCCTGGGTCATGGTCATGCTCCTCGTCGTCGTGCTGCGAAGGCGAAGTTGCAGCAGCAGGAGCACAAGCAGGAGATCGCAGGGGTGCAGCGACAACAGAAGAGGGCAAAGTATTTGAACAGGAAGACACCGCTATCTGGTGGGAGCAAGCCACTGGAACTGCGGCCGCGATTCTTGCACGCATCGCCGCCGCCTCTTCCTCCTGTGTCAGGACCGTATCAAGGCCAAGCTGGCCTGATAAGTCCTGGCAGGCCCCGCACCAGAGTTGCTGCTCCTCCGCGGCGCACACTCCGGCTACACCCCCAGGATGCAAATAGTTCTGCAACTGCTCGCGTAGGCAAGCTTTCTGCGACTGCTCCAAAAAATCAGCCAAGACGAGCTTGTCGGCGCGGACGAGCTCCAAACCCTCCCTCTCCAGCGTGTCAGACAAGAATTGAATTTTAGTTTTCAGCTGCTCGCAATCACGGCGCACCATGTCCACGTAATAGTCGTTGGTCACAATGGAGGTTGCGGCCGGGAGAAGGCGATGGTCCCGCCCTGCCCGGCCCGACATCTGCACCAAAGCCATCAAACTATGCGAGGCACCCCAAATCAAGACAGCTTGCACCCGTGGCAAATTAATGCCAATTTCCGCCGCGGACGTTGACACCAGCCACTGCGTCTTGTCCCTGGTGCCAGGCTCGCCGTGGTCCGGATCGCAGAAATTGGCAAGCTCGGCGTCCATACGCGAGCGCTCAGCTGCTTTCTCCTCCTTGCTCTCCCCCTGTGGCGAGTGGTAGAGGTACGCGCGCACGTTGTCGTTGGACTGCAGGTACCCGCGTACCTTCTTGGCGTCGTTCAGGGTGAGGCAGAAGATGATGCCGCGGAGTGGCTGCTGGCCTTGCGCCCGCACCTCTCCTGAGTCAGCGTCCAGGCGAAGGTACTTGGCGTAGAGGTGGTCCACGTGGAGCTTCAGCAGGTGCGCGTCGTCGATGCGCTGGGCGCCTCTATGGTCGTGGGTGTAGCACATGCTCTTAATGGTGGCGGTGGAGCGGAATGTCAGAGAGAAATGAAGCCTGAGACACTTTGCCAGGTAGGCAGCGTGCGTCGGAAGAAGGGTCGCCGTCATGCACAGAAACGGGGTACCTTGGCGCGTGAGTTCAAAGAGGCGCGTGAGTGGCGAGCGAAATGTCGAGCCCCAGAACAGCAGAAGGTGGGCTTCGTCGATGACCACGCGCTGAAGCACCTTCTTTGCATTCAACACCGTCAAAAAATCCTGGAAGCGCTCCGTCAGCGCCGACTCTACCTGCACTACCACCAGTCCTTCCACATTCTCCCAAGAGTCCCGGTCATCAGCCAATTCGTCCTTCCAATCACACACAATCACCCCTCCTTCCGCATACCGCTTGCCATTGGACACGATCTCCTGCTCCAAGGCAACCGTCGGCGCCACCACCACAGTCACCATACCCCTCTCTTTAGCAGCGACGAGGTAGAGGAGTGTTGTCTTGCCGCTCGATGTACCCGAGACAATAAAAGTATGGGGAGGCGCTATGTTCTCCATTCGGCGCGCGCTTTCCATCATGCGGAAAATGTGGGGCTGTTGCCCGCGCAAGGAGGCCCTGGGGTCTGAGAAGACCCTCTTGAGTCGCTGCATGTCTTCCACAAGCGTCAACGAGGTTTGAGGAAGCAAATACATCCTGTCCGACTGACTGCAAAGCCCACCAGCGCTGCCTCTGACCACCCGCACAGGATGAGAGGAAAAGGAGGTGGCGTAGGAAGCAGAGGAGGACGAGGACGAGGAGGAGGAGGAGGAAGAAAAGGAGGAAGATGGGATGGACACTGGTGGCGGTGGCGCCATCGCCAAGGAAGAAGAGGACACGGGCAAGGTGGACGCGGCAGAGGACGCGTTGAAAAACGCAGAGATCGGTGACACCGAAGAGGGAATAGGGCCCCCGACTGACGTTGAGTGCGTGCGTGTAGACGTGTGTGTGTATGTGTGTGTACGTGTGTGTGTGTGTGTGTGTTGACGTGAGTGTACGAGGTATCGATGCCAGCGTCTGTAACAAAAACAGTTATATAAACCAGCTTAGTCCCACTCTCTATGTGTCCTCCCATTGAGATGGCTCGGCACAGATTTCAACACCAAACACAACCAATTCCGTATCCCCACCACAAACTTACCTAGCTGCTCGCGCCTTTGACGCTCCGCCTCCTGACGCCTGTCAAAGCTGCCGTCGTCCACACCCAGGAGCCTCTGATAGACGCGTGTGAAATGGAGACAGCCCACGATCTGGCTGTGATTAGCCTTGCCGATGCCGTGGCCAGTGTTGCCGTAGATTTCGTTGGCGGTGCGAGCTGAGTGATTAGCCTGTGGGTTGTGGAGGGGTGGGGAAAAGGGGGCATCAGAGTTTGCAACACGAGAAAGAGGAAAGAAGACATGCACGCACACAGACCAAAAGTAGCGTTTATACCTGCAAGTTGTGCGCCTCCGAGACTGTCTCATACGATTCTCCCTTCAACTCCGCCAACTTCCTCCTAAACTCGTTCGAAAGAACACCGAGGTGGTGCTCGTCTTGCACATAGGGTCCCATCTCGTCCCGCACATACGCCTCAATCACCTGCCGCCACTCCTGCACGCCCACGTTATTCAACAAAGCGTGCGTTTGGAAGCCGTCCTTGATGGAACTCAAGACATCTTTATGAGTGTAGGGTCGGCCCCGCTGCACGTACAACGCGTTCCTGTCCGCGCTTCCGTAGACAAGCTTACAGAGGTAGTCGTAAATCGCGCGGAAAAGAGCCAGGTAGTCAATCCAAAAGTCGGCCGTTTTGGGGTCCAGGAAACGCGCCCCTTCCCCTGCCTTGCCCGTCATGTTGGTCTGCTTGACGTTGCCCTCCGTGTGCATGATGACATTGTCAATCACACGGGTATTGCGCTGCGCCACTTCCGTGTCTCGATACTGGTAAGAATAAAGCTCGGTGCCACGGCACGGGGCGCCCGAGGCCGTGTAGGTCATAAATACTACCATATCGGTAAGCTCGTCACAGGAGTCGAGCCACTCGATGGCCTTGGCGTGAGATAACTGCCGTGTTCCGCCGACGTCGTGCTGGAGGGACCCCAAAACACAGGCTCCCACTTCCGACGCCAGTGGCAAGATCTGGCTTTGGCAGCCGAAATAAAACCCCACGTCACGATGACCGCTGGAAGACACGTCCTCGTGGACCTCGTAGGGCTGTGCATTGTCTAGGCCCAACCGTCGAGCACAACGAAACTGACGCTGGAGATCGGGTGTCACCGACTCGGAGATTTCCCGAAAACGAGAGGCCATCTTGACATGCACTTTTCTAAACCCGCCAGACACCAAGCCCATGTCGATCTCCTTGCCGTTGACCGCGTACTTCCCGCCGCCCATGGCAAACACCTTTGTCTTGTTGGCCTCTTGGTCCCCAAGCTTGCGCATGTGCTGGATTATGTCCGCCGTCTGGTGGAAAGGCGTGCTGGACAAGCCCGGCAACTCAGAGCGCACATACTTGAGGAGCCCGTCTTTTGCTTCGGCGCTTAAGTTCCGAGAAGTGATGGAATAATAGGTCGTGGCACGGGCAAGGAATTTGAGGTGAATAACCCTGTGCGTCATGCTGGACACCGGCGCAAAGCCCCCCTTCTCATTCCAGACTTGCGCAATCAAATGAGCTCGCACGGGATCGCACGATTCTTCCCCTTCCTCCTCCTCGCCGACACACAGGTCACGATGGAAAAGCGCTTCCAAAAGAGCGTGGACCAGCGGCCTCAGGACCAAATCCACGTGCTCCCTCGCTTGCCGCCCATCCCCCCCAGCCTCGGGCGCCGTCACAGCGGCAAGCAAACGCTCGGCCGCCGCCATGACCACGTGAGGATAGGATGGAAGCTTTGAAAAGATAGCCGCCTCCCTGGCCTCGAAATCTCTCGGCGAGCCACTGGCCTGGGCCCCATCCTCCTTGCGGCGCGACTCAAAGTGAGCCCGGCGCACAACAGCGAGCACCAACTGCGCCGAGGACGAAGCGTAGTTCGTAACACCTTCGCACAGGCGCCGGAAGGGGCTAGACTCGTCCTTCTCCCCCACCGCATCCCGAATTTGCTTCTTCTTCAGGCCACTGTCCTCCCTCAAATCCTCATTCACAAAGGCAAGAAAACTGGACATGGTGTCCGTCAGGAGCTGCTCACGGTCGCCTAAAATTGAGCCCTTCGACAAAGGTGACTCGCCCGCCTTCGCAAACATGCTCTTAAAGTCATCCATGTTATGCACATAGCGACGCAAGAAATCCGGAATGTAGAGTTTGGTGAGGGCCACGTCGTGGTAATGGTACCCGTCTGAGCCGTCTGCAGCCAACGAGGCAACAGAACCCCGTCCCTCCGCGGCTTGCCTGGGCCGCAAGTCTCCATTAGCAGTCCGCGTCAGCAGGCGGGAAAACCTTCTGTCCTCCTCGGTCACGTTGGCGTTCAGGAGATGCTCAGTCGCAGGACCAGGGCAGGCAAAGACTTTGGACGGCTTGATGGACTGGTTGGAGGAGAAGGCTTGGAAGTAACAACCAGTGGGAACGGCGGTCTTGGGGCTTCCCTCCTTCCAGGACGGGCAGGATTTGGCATGGTACTTGTTGAAGGTCTCCTTGGTGCCGTAGATGTACTCGCTCTGCAGCTCGTGCGGGGAAGTGTGACACGCCTCGCACATGTACCCTTGGAGGACATCGAACAAAGGCAAGCGCCTGGTACCCTCCTTGGCATAGGACTTGCGGAGCTGGTGGACGGCAGGCTGCAGGTCAGTCTGTGCGTGTGTATAGGTGTGGGCAAAAGAGAGGTGTATAAGTGGCAATGAAATTATGGGTAGTACGATCACTTTTATTATTAGAATGATTACAAAAGGAGGGCCGTCTGTTGGAAGAAGGGCAAGATAAATTTCTTGATTTTTTCTAAATTCAGTAATTCTCTATCCGATCATTTCTGACTACGCCAAGAGCTAATGCGCCGGCATTGCTGGGCCTTTGAAAAAGCGAAATACTAATAAAGAAAGCAGCAGACAATAGAAAGGGTAAAGGGAAATAGCATGTGCAGAAAAGAGAAAGTTTAGCTTTAATTCTTATTTGTTTATTCGTTAGATTAATCAAACAATTCTTTTCTACATGCTCTCCTTTTCTGACTGGC
Source organism: Mollicutes bacterium (assembly GCA_003551455.1). Next base: position 7,317 of record PUMR01000010.1, read on the forward strand.
ACCAGCAAATGTAAACGGCACTTCTTAACAACATGCTGCCGGTGGTGGTGCTAGTGGTGGCCAGGGGAGGAGGAAAAAAGCAGAAAAGCTGATAGAAAAGATGAGAGGCATACCCTCCCTTAACCAAATCAAAAAGAAATAAGATACCTTGAGGTCGCCAACGTCCAATTCTCGCATCTTCTCGGGGTGCACCAGCTTGCCGTCATAACATATGTTGGGGCCAGCGTGGTTTTTGTGCATGTGATTCCCCAAAGAGCTGCAATCCAACAGGGTCCGGGGCTTGCAGCTCAGGCATACCATGAATGATTTGCCCGAGATCTGCTCAATGGCGATTTCCACCGGCACCGAACGAGAAGAAGAGGACGAAGAGGTGGAAGAAAGGGAAGAGGACGAGGGAGGGACACTCTAAGAAGAAGGGGTGGGTATGGTAGTATATTAGTTAAGCTCTCAAACAAGGCTATGCAGGCTCCGCTCTATTATTTTTCATACACCCTCCCTTCCTCCGCATGGCCCGTAGTCAACGCGTCCTCCCGTTTACGTACCTTCTGCTTCTTCCGTCCTCGGCCACGCTGCTTGGATGAGGCAGGAGGAGCCTGAGCTTCGCAGCCGTCTTCCTCCTCCTCCTCTCCTTCCTCTTCTTCTCCCTCGCTGGAAAGGGAGGAGGGGTCGACGACGCGCTTCAATTGAGAGGAGGGGGAGGATGGGGGGGAAGGAAGTGAGATAAAGGACGCTTTTATTTACTACCTTACTGAGCCTGTCTCTATTTCTCCTCCCTCTTACCTTCCTTCCGGAAGAGGACGACGTGGAGGAAGAGGAGGAGGCGCGTACTTGAGCTAGGCGTCGCTCGCGTAAACGCACGCGCTGCGAGGGAGAGGAGGGAGAGGACGGGGAGAAATGAAGTGAGATGAAATCAAGGCGGCATTGGTTCACTGAGTCTACGTCTATTTTTCATTTTCCTTACCATCCTTGCTGCGAGGGACGGCAAGGAGGAAGAGGAGGAGGCCGGTGCCTCGCCTAGGCGTTGCTGGATGGCAAGCACAGAAGAGGCGGACGAGGAGATGGGAGGGAGGATTGACGAGGGGAGAGACGGAGGCAGGGAAGAAGGCAGCAGACAAGGAGCAAGTGAAGGTGGTGCGGCGTTTGCAGTGGCACCTCCACCTTTGGGCCTGTACGTAGTGGGACGAGGGAAAGGAGGAAGGAGAGGGAGGAGATTGAGACAAATCGCGAAGAGATGTCTTTATATAAAGGTGAAGAAATGACACCGGCTCTGAGGAAAGTTTACAACATCTGGAAAAAGGCACTCTCCCTCCCTTATTATCGCCTTTTTGAGTGCAGAAGGAAGGACATTCTCACAAGGCGCCTTCTGCCCTCATCTTCCATCTCTCCCTCCCTCCCTCCCTTCCTCCCCCACGTCTCACCTTTTACTTGCAGGACCAAGGATATTGTCGAGTATAGAAAAAGGAGATTAACCCTTCTTTCCCCCTTCTTTCCATCTCCTTATCCCTGCCTGTGTCCCTCTCATCCTTATTCCCTCCTTCCCTCCCTCCTTTTCTCCCTTGAACGCACCTCAATTTCTCGCCCGCTCCGCAGCCCCTCCTGCCCTCCTCACTCCCTCCTCACTCCCCGCTAAAGGCGAGGATTTTATCGCAAGGAACTTTTCCCATTTCCCCCTCCCTCCGTCCTCCCCTCCCTCCATCCCTCCCGTCTTACCTTCTACCGCAGGAACAAAAATATTCTCGCGTAAATATAGTAGCTTCATCCTCCCTTTTCTCCCTCTCTCCCTCCTTTTACTCCTCCCTCTCTCCCCCCTCCCTTGCACGCACCTGAGAAACTCGCAGTTGTCAGCATGTTGGTGCACAGAGTTGGCCCCGCCGATCAGCGCCATCTTGCATGGCTCGCAATAAAAGGTGAGGTCAGCGCGACGCACGAACGTCACCTTGATACCATTGCCCGCAGTCACCACCACCTTCCGCTGGTGGATCTTCTTGTTGTGGGAGTCCTTCTGGCCAAACTTGAAGTCGCGCCTGCACTCTTCGACGACGGGGTTGGGGCAGACCCAAGGCTGGTCTTTGTCTTTGGTGCTGGAGGGAAAAGAGGGGAGGGTGGTGGGGAGGATGAGTGTTAGAGGGAGGATGATTCGCCACTTAAGCACGCAATTATAGACATGCTGCAACACTTCACACTCCCTGGAATGTTAAAGCGGTCCTAAGGAGTGCAGGCAAGTGCCACATCACACACAGAGAGGGGCGGAGGGACGTGAGCCAATGAAAGTAAGAGGGAGGGATGGATGTGTAGGGTAGGAGGAGGGAAGGTTTGCCACCAAAAGTCACATAAGACGGCATCTCACACCAAGGCCAGGCCCCTAGAAAAATCAGGCATAAACTCTAAAGTCCAAAAACGAGGCTCATCATATTTCTAGGCCCAAAAGGGGACGAGAACAGGTGGATGCAAGGGGCCAAAATGGAGGATACGTTCCGGGAAAAAGCACCTCCATCCAAGGAAACCTTCGTAGAAGGCCATCCTATGACATCTGGACCCGGCATAAATTCGTTAATGGTTCAGATGCATGCAGGAGGGGGGTGGGCTGTAGGCAGCAGCCTCCCACGGTGGCGCTGGGGGTCCATTGAAAAGGGAGCAAAAACTAGGGGGGGGCAAATGCAGGCCTGGCCCTCCCGCAGCAGGTTGCTGTCCAATGCACACGCTCTCGGCCACGGGGTGGGGCCCAGGTCTTCAGAAGGTGAAAACATGACTATGGGACGTCCGTTCCTCGCTTGGGAAGCAAGGGGGGAGGTGTGATAGAGCATGAACTCTGCTGGTGGTGGGTGGAGGGGTCATGATCATAGACAGGGCCAGCAGCAGCCTGGCTGAACGAGGGCAAAGGATGGCAGGGGAGGGGGCAGGCATCACACAGGGCGACGCACGAGACCCACAGGCAGCCTCGGTGCGTCGGAGAGGAGGGGGGAGGCAAGCAAACGAGCGGGAGAACCACCAGGGGCAGTCGCACTAGAAAAGGGGCTGTTGCTTGGCCTCCACACGATCATCACCACGTACCTTGCGCTTGCTGCAACCACGTCCATGCCGTCCAGGCTGGCTGTTGTCGTCGAGAGGGCTAGGTAGATGCTGTAGTGTGTGCACGGGAAGGAGTAGAAGGAGGGAGCGTGTGTTGAGGAGGATGATGATGATGAGGACGACTGATGGGAAGGCCTGGCTTGCTGGTCCAAGCAAGGCCAACCAAAGCAAGCAGCATCGAGGCAAGGCACCACAGTGGGACAGATGCAACAGTGGAGTACACACACGCCTTGGAGGGCACAGGGGCGGGAAGGGAGAATTCAAAAACAGGCGAACATCGTTTCTTCTCCTCGCCATCATCGCTGCTTGAAGGAGGCAACGTCAAAATGCTGTTCTCGAGGGGGGGGGCAAACAAGAATAAAGCGCCTTTTGGAGTCAACAAACCTTCACATATTTGGAAAGTAAAATATCAAGGCTACCATTCGCGGGTGGTTCCGCTTGATTTGGACCTGGGTGTGGTGAGCAGTGGTCATCGGCAGGCGACGAACGCCCAAGGCAGACGATCGCCCACGGTGAAGCACGGTGAAGCACGGTGAAGCACGGTGAAGCACGGTGAAGCAAACTCCCCGGGTTGGTGGTAGCAGGTAGGGTGAAGCAAATGATAAAGCAACACTGCACGACTCGAGAGTAAGTAGCAAAGAGTTTATTCCGGGTCGCTGTGCTTTTTTCCTGTGGACATTGTCGCAAATGAATGACGGGCGCTCCGCGGTGATGCTACGGTGAAGCTGACTGAGTACTCAGTCGGGTCTATACTACCTATAGAGAGTTAGGGTTAAGAAGCAATGAGCGTTGAAACGATGCAGACAGAAAACATGAGAACAACTTTATCTCCTTCGTTTTCTTTTTTCTCTTTGGCTCACAAATAGTCATCTATGTACAATCGCCTCCCACCATCT
>PUMR01000052.1 GCA_003551455.1 Mollicutes bacterium
ACGAGTTTGGCGCCCATGTTCTCGAACTTGTCCTTGAGTTCGATCTCTTTGGCGATGGTCACGCCGTCGTTCGTGATGAGCGGCGAGCCGTACTCCTTCTCGAGAATGACATTGCGCCCTTTCGGGCCGAGCGTGATGTTGACGGTGCTCGCGAGGGTGTCCACCCCTTCGCGCATCCTTTTTCTCGCGTCTTTCGCATAGATGATGTCCTTGGCCATGTTCATTCACCCTCCACTATCGCTAGAATGTCGGATTCCTTGATGATGAGGTATTTCTCATCCTCGTACTCGAAATCCGTGGTCGCATAGGATTTGAAGACCACGGTGTCCCCGACCTTGACGTGCAAAGGCTTGTCGTCCTTGCCGGGGCCGACGGCGACGACTCGGGCCGTCTTGGGAGACTCTTGGTCCTTGCTCGTCAGGATGATGCCGCTTTTCGTCTGTTTCTCGGCCTCCTCCCGACGCAGTACAACATTGTCGTGCAACGGTTTCAGCATGTCTCTCTCACAACCTCCTTGTGTGGTCTTGGTTATTTGTTAGCACTCGATAGCTTGGTTTGCTAATAAAAGGATACAAAAAATTGGGGGCGCTGTCAAGGCGTTCGCGGAAAAATTCCCGAAGAAGTGGCGGGGTGCCCGCGCATATCGCAAAGAGGCCGAGCCGGGGAAGGAATCCGCCGCTTCCCCGGCCCGGGATTCTCATCCGTGGCAAAGCGATAGCCGAAATTGTGTTATCATAAAAGGGACAAAAAGCGGAGGGGGACACCTTATGCGCACAGACACATACGATGTGATCGTGATTGGTTCGGGCTTCGCGGGATTGCGGGCGGCCCTCGGTGCTCGTGAACAGGGCGCCGACGTTTTGGTGCTCGAAAAGATGCGCACTGTCGGCGGGAACTCCGTCATAAGCGACGGCGGCCTGGCGGCGGCGGGGACGTCTTTCCAAAAACGCCTGGGTATCGAGGATTCCGCGGCCCTCATGGCCAAAGACATTTTGCAGGCCGGCGGCGAAGAGAGCAAGGAAGAACTCGTCCAGCTGGTCGCCAAAGGCTCGCTCAAGGCTTTCGAATGGGCGAAGGACGTGCTCGGCGTGCCTTTCCGGAAAGAAGTGGAGCTCTTCGGCGGTCATAGCGTCCCCCGTTCGCATTCGCCGGTGGGTCCCCCGAGCGGTCGCCCCTTCATCAAAAGGATGGAAGCCGAGTGCGAAAGACAGGGTGTCGAGATCCGCAGGGCCCATTTCGCGAAACGGCTCCTTATGGACAAAGAGAGGATTGCCGGCGTGGAATGCGCAAGCGACTACCGTTTCGGCCATCCGCCCGCCGAGAAGGCGATACGTTTCCATGCGAAAAAGGGCGTCGTCATCGCGAGCGGCGGTTTCGCGGCCGACATCGACCTGCGGCGGCAATACGACGACCGCCTCGATGCGAGCATAGCCACCACCAACAAACCGTCGGCCACGGGAGAGATCCTCGCGGCGGCCGGCGAACTCGGGGCTTCCCTTTACGGGATGCGGCATATCCAGTTGGCTCCTTGGACCTCGCCGGAAGAGGCGGGTTTCGGTGACGGACCCTTGTTTGCCGATTATGTGGCCCTGCCGAAAGGCATCCTCGTCGGCCGGGACAGCGGCGAACGGTTCGTGAACGAACTCGCCGACCGACGCATCGTCGCCGAGGCCATCCTCGCCCGGGAAGAAGCGGTCGTGGCCATCGCCGACCAAGCGGCGTTGGCATCCATCAATCGCGACATCGGCAAGGCTCTCGCCAAGAAGGTCGTCCGGAAATATCCCTCCTTGGACGCGTTGGCGCAAGAAGAGGGGATTCCCGAAAAGAACCTCTTGTCGACCGTCGAACGCTTCAACGGCTTTGTCGATGCAAAACACGACGAGGACTTCGGAAAACCTTTCACAGACGATTCCTCCCCCCTCGCCACACCGCCCTTCTATGCCATGCGCATCGAGGTGAAAACCCATCACACGATGGGCGGCCTCGCCATCGATGCGAAAGCCCGCGTCCTCGACAAAAACGGTCATCCCATCAAAGGACTCTATGCGGCCGGCGAGGCCTGCGGCGGCATCCACGGAAAAAGCCGTTTGGGAAGTGTGGCCATCACGGATTGCCTCGTGTTCGGCAAGATTGCGGGCATCAGCTCCGCCCGTGAGCTCTGATGTTTTCAGAACGGTTGCTCACGTCGAGCGACCGAAAGATTGGCGGGGCAGGTAATCCTTCACCCCCTTGCAATAGAGGGGAAAATGCGATAGAATGAACACAAGTTAATCAAAAAGAGCCGAGAGACCGAGTCGCCCCTTTTTCGACTCGGTCTTTATTTCGAGAAAGAGAGGTGACTCATGTTCGGAAACCAGAAGGTCCTTCCCGCCATCAGCTCCCATCAAGCACTCAGGAAGTTTCTGAAGACCGATCTCGTCCATGGTATCCTCATGAACTTCCAGTTGGCTCAGCTCGAAGAACTCGTGACAACCATGCACAAACACGGGAGGAAGGTGCTCGTGCACCTCGACATGGTCAAAGGTCTTATGAGCGACGAATATGGGGCCATCCATCTCATCCAGAACCTCCACATCGACGGCATCATCTCCATCAAACCACGTGTGATCGAACTTTGTAAAAAACGGAATGTGCTCGGTATCATGAGGTTCTTCCTCAAGGATTCCATCTCTTTGCGGCAAAGCCTCGAGATCGCCCAGAAAACGTTGCCCGATGCTCTGGAGATCCTTCCGACAGGACACACGCATATCATCGACAGGATCAAAGACAAGCTCCCGGTCGATGTGCTCATGGGAGGACTCATCGAGACACCGGAAGAAATCGATGCCTGTCTTTCCGCCGGAGCCGTGGCCGTGACAACCTCGAAAGAGGCGCTTTGGGACTATCCCGCGAAAAACCGTTGAACCCATCCACGACAAGTTAAGATTTCAAAAGAGTGAAAGAGTGCGAAAACACCTCCTGTTTTCGTGCTCTTTTTTTCCTCCATTGAAAGGAGTTGGCAGCATGTATGACATTTTGATCATCGGCGCCGGGATCACCGGTGCATTCCTCGCCCGGGAGATGAGCCGATACAAAGGGAGAATCCTCCTCCTCGACAAAGAGAGTGATGTGGGCAGCCATGCCACGATGGCGAACAGCGGTCTCATCCACAGCGGATTCGATGCCGAGCCGGGTAGCTTGAAAGCCCGTCTGGCGGTGCGGGGGAACGAGCGTTACCGGGAACTGGAAGACGAGCTCGGCCTCCCGCTGAAAAAGACCGGGGGACTCCTCCTCGCCCGCGGTGACGAAGAGGAGAAGACTTTGCGGACCTATTATGCCCGGGCCATGGACAACGACGTTCCCGCCCTGCGGTGGTTGACCAAAGCGGAAGCGCGGAAACGCGAACCTGTCCTGCTTGATTCCATCACGGCGGCGGTCGATCTGCCCACGACCATGGTGACCTCGCCCTGGGATGTCGCCATCCGGGCTATGGAGAACGCCGTGGAGAACGGGGTCGAGTTACACCTTTCCGAGCCTGTCGAAGGAATCACGAAGGAGAACGGCCATTTCTTGGTACGCACCTCCAAACGGACGTATCAGACGAAAATCGTTTTGAACGCCGCCGGTACTTTCGCAGACAGAATCGCCGCCATGGCGGAAGGCGAGAGTCCTTTCGCCATCTCACCCTCTCGCGGCGAATACATCGTTTTGGACAGAAAATCGGCCGGGTATCTTCACCATGCGCTCTATCCGGTGCCGACGAAGAAGGGGAAGGGGATCCTGCTCACCCCGCAATTCCATGGAGAAATCCTGCTCGGACCCACGAACACGGACCAAGAGGACCCAGAAAGCGCACCGACCACGAAAGAGGGCATCGCCGCCATCAAAGAGGCTGTGGAAGGACTGGTGCAAAACATCCCTTACCGACACCTCATCCGCACGTTCGCCGGCATCCGCGCTTCTTCGGCGCACCGGGACTTCTTCATCCGCCCCGCAAAAGACGATCCCGCTTTCATCCACGTGGCAGCCATCGATTCTCCCGGACTCACCGCGGCGCCGGCCATCGCCGAGTACGTGATTGCCGAATGCATCGCACCCGTGTTTCCACTCAGACAAAAGCAGGGGTTCCAACCATGTCTGAGCGCTCCGGAACTCTTCCGGGACAGCGTTGACAAAGACGACCAGCTCGCGCGAGAGCCGCGCCACGGACGCATCGTCTGCAAATGTGAAAACATCACGGAGGGCGATCTTGTCTCCCATATCGCCAGAACGCTCGGCGCCAACTCCGTGAAGGCTTTGAAAAAGCGGACAAGATCGGGAAGCGGTGCTTGTCAGAGCGGGGTCTGCGAAGTGGAAATGGTGAAGATTCTCGCCCGGGAGGCGGGGATCGCCCCTGATGAAGTCGACTATTATGAAGAAGACACGCCCATACTCAAACAAAGAACGAAGGTGAAAAAATGAGTGCCCGTGACTACGACATCGTCATCGTCGGCGGTGGCGCCGGCGGACTGGCAGCCGCAAAAAGTGCATCCGGAAACGCCAGGACACTCCTCATCGAGAGGGAAGCATTTCTCGGGGGCATCCTCAACCAGTGCATCCATCACGGCTTCGGGCTCCACCATTACAACGAGGAGCTCACGGGCCCCGAATACGCCGTCCGCATCATCGAAGACATCGAAGATGGCGGCGTCGACATCCTGCTCGAAACGACGGTGAAATCACTGAAGAAGGAGGATGGGCTTTTTTGCATCGGCTGCTCCAACGTAAAGAGGGGGCCTTTCCGCATCCGCGCAAAAGCGGTCGTTCTCGCAAGCGGCAGCTTCGAGAGGACCGCGGGCCAGATCGAACTGCCGGGAGAAAGGCCGGCGGGCATTCTCACCGCGGGGCGGGCCCAACGCTATCTGAACATCGAGGGATATCTCGTGGGGAAGCGGGTCGTCGTCCTAGGCAGCGGTGACATCGGCCTCATCATGGCCCGCCGGATGACGCTGGAAGGGGCCCGGGTGGAGGCCGTCGTCGAAATCATGGCGGAACCGAGCGGTCTCACCCGCAACATCGTCCAGTGCCTGCACGATTTCGACATCCCCCTGTTGCTCTCACACAGCGTCACCGGAATCGAAGGCAAGAAGAGGCTCGAGCGGGTCCGTGTCGCCGAAGTCGACCAATCTTTTTCTCCCGTGAAAGGGACGGAAAAGGTCTTCGACGTCGACACACTCTTGCTCTCCGTGGGACTCTTGCCCGACTATGCCACTATCGACGGTGTCGCCTTCGCCACCGACAAGCGGACGAATGGTCCCGTTGTCGATGATGCCTTCCAGACTTCCGTCCCGGGTCTCTTCGTTTGCGGTAACGCCCTGCACATCCACGATATTGTCGATTTTGTGACGGAAGAGGGGCTTCTCGCCGGCAAAACGGCACTCAGATACGTGCGAGAAAAGAACGGTCCCAGACAGCACGCCAAAGATGTCGTGGCCGGGAAGAATGTCCGTTATGTAGTGCCGCAGCGAATCCTTTTTCCCCAAAACCTTGATATCCCCCTCTCTTTACGGGTGGAGAGGTCCATGTCCAAGGGAACTTTCCGTCTGCGGCAGGGAGGACGGATCCTGAAGGAAACGAAGAAAAGCTTTCTAACCCCCTCGGAGATGGTCCGTCTCGAAATGCCGGGCCTCGACCGTTCGGATTCCGGGCCGCTCGAAATCGAGCTTTTGGAGGATGGCCGATGAAAAAGAAAACGATGGTCTGCATCATATGCCCTGACGGTTGTCGACTGGAAGTCGACGAAAATCTACATGTCGAAGGGAACCGCTGCTCGCGTGGAGTGGCCTATGCGAAGAAGGAAGCCACGAATCCCGAACGACACCTCACCACGACAGTGGCGATTGAGAGCGTGCTCTTTCCCCGTTTGAGCGTGAAATCCTCCGGAGCGCTTCCCAAAGCGAAACTGCGTCAAGCCGTGGCAGTGTTGGACGGCGTTGTCGTGAAACCGCCGATCAAGGTCGGCGACGTTATCGTGCGTGATATCTTGGGCACCGGAGTGGATTTTGTGGCGACGCGGTCTTTGGACCGATGAACAGGAGCGCCTCCCCAAGACCCCGCCGATGTGAACGAGCGGGCATCATCATCGTCAATGCTCATCCGATACCTCCATATCTTCACCCCCCGGCGCCCTATGGCATTGGGACATGGCACTCTGTTGCATCGCCCTCTTTCCCGTCGTGCCGATTCTCATCCTGGCCGCCGCCTTCGCGAGGTTCTCGCACCTTCGCACCGGTAACATCTGGCTTTCGGGCTTCGTGAACGCCCTGCTTTTAGCCACGATTCTCGTGGCGGACACCGCCACGGAACACAGTCACATCCTGTCCTGAACCCCCACTTCCCCGTGAACAAGAGGCGTTGTATGGTATAATGGGTCCTGTACAACGCCTCTTCAACATAGAAAGGAGACCATCACAATGCATACATACGTCATGGCCATCGACCAGGGAACGACCTCGACCCGCGCCATCATCTTCGATGCCGAAAGCAACCCGGTCGCTTCGGCAGCCAAAGAGATCACCCAACACTACCCCCGCCCCGGCTGGGTGGAACATGATGCCAACGAAATCTGGCTCTCCGTTCTCGCCGTCATCGCCAAGGCGCTCGTACATGCCGACATCAAACCCGCCGCCATCCAAGCGATCGGCATCACCAACCAGCGGGAGACGACCATCGTCTGGGACAAAAAGACAGGGCGTCCCGTCCAAAACGCCGTCGTCTGGCAATCGCGCCAGAGCCAAAAGATTTGCGACGATTTGAAAAAAGCGGGAAAAGAGCCCCTTTTCAAGAAGAAGACCGGACTCCTGCTCGATCCCTATTTTTCCGGGACCAAGATCAAATGGATCCTCGACAACGTCGAAGGCGCCAAAGAAAGGGCCGAAAGAGGGGAGCTCCTCTTCGGTACCGTCGATTCTTGGCTCATCTACAAACTCACGGGCGGCAAGGTCCATGTCACCGACTACACCAACGCCTCCCGCACCCTCCTCTACAACATCCACGAGCTCGACTGGGACGACGAACTGTTGGATATCCTCGATGTGCCGAAGGCGATGCTTCCGCAGGTGAGGCCCTCCTCGGAGATATACGGCCGCACCGTGGCCCACCATTTCTTCGGCAAACGCGTCCCCATCGCCGGCATCGCCGGCGACCAACAGGCCGCCCTTTTCGGTCAGACCTGCTTTGATGCCGGCATGGTGAAAAACACCTACGGCACCGGCAACTTCATGCTCATGAACACCGGCGAAAAGGCTGTCGAAAGCGCCCACGGCCTGCTCACGACCATCGCCTGGGGCCTGGACGACAAGGTCACCTACGCCCTGGAAGGGAGCGTCTTCGTGAGCGGCGCCGCCGTGCAGTGGCTCCGGGACTCCCTCGGGATCATAAAAGAGGCGAAAGACACCGAAGAGCTCGCCGAAAGCCTCCCCGACAACGAAGGCGTCTATTTCGTACCGGCTTTCGTGGGCCTCGGCACCCCGCATTGGGATTCCGATATGCGCGGCGCCTTCTTCGGTCTGACGAGAGGCGCGGGGCGGGCCCACCTCGCCCGGGCCGCCCTGGAGGCGATTTGTTATCAGTCGTATGATGTCCTGCGGGCGATGGAAGAAGACACCGGCATGCCCATCAAATCCTTCAAGGTCGACGGCGGCGCCACCGTCAACGAGTTCTTGATGCAGTTCCAGGCCGACATCCTCGACCTCGAGGTCATCCGGGCCGAGATCCAGGAGACGACGGCGCTCGGGGCGGCCTATCTCGCCGGTCTCGCGGTGGACTATTGGACATCACCCGAAGAGATCCGCGAGATCTGGAAGACCGACAAGACCTTCAAGCCCGAAATGGAGGAAAAAGAGCGCGAACGCCACCTCTCGGGCTGGCAGCGGGCGATCCGGGCCACGAAGACCTTCAAACAATGATCATCGCCCCAATAGGCGGATGAAAGAGAAGAAGCCGACAGGAAACGCGCGTGGAGAAGAGGCGTTACGATTGTCTTTTTCGTTGACTTTGACGCATTCTATGCATATAATACTTATGGACATCTTCAGGGCAGGGTGGAATTCCCGACCGGCGGTACAGTCCGCGAGCGTAAGCTGAATGGGTGCGATTCCCATACCGACAGTCACAGTCTGGATGGAAGAAGATGCGTGTCCTTTTTCTGCTGATTATGCCCTGGTCATGTTCGCCGGGGCATTTTTCTTTTCACGGAGGGGTGCGGATGGATTCGACCTATATGGAAAAAGCGCTCGAACTGGCGAAAAAGGGGCTCGGAAAGACGAATCCGAACCCCATGGTGGGCGCTGTCATCGTGAAAGCCGGACGCATCGTGGCCGAAGGTTTCCATGCGGCCGCGGGCGGCCCCCATGCCGAGGTTTTCGCCCTCGAAAAGGCCAAAACAAGGGCCCGGGGAGCCACCATGTATGTGACCCTGGAGCCCTGTGTGCACTACGGCAAGACGCCCCCTTGTGTCGACGCCATCATCGAAAGCGGCATCGAGCGCGTCATCATCGGCTCGATAGACCCCAATCCCCTGGTGGGCGGAAAAGGCGTGGAAAAGTTGAGAAACGCCGGTATCAAGGTCGAAACGGGCGTTTTGGATGAGGAAAACCGAAGACTGAACGAAATCTTCTTTCATCTCATGCAGGAGAAAAGGCCCTTTGTGGTGATGAAGTCGGCGATGAGCGCCGACGGCAAGACCGCGACGAGAACGCTCGACGCCCGCTGGATCACGAACGAATCCTCGAGAAGATTCGTACACGAATTGCGTTCGCGGCTCAGGGCCGTGATGGTCGGCGCCAACACGGTCATTGCGGATGACCCCCGGCTCACGGCGAGACATGAAAAAGGATGCCCTCAGCCCGTCCGCATCATCGTCGACGCGCATGGCGAGATTCCGCCGGACGCGAAAGTCCTGCAGACGGCCGCGACCCATGCGACCTGGATTGTCACCACGAAGAAGGCGCCGAAAGAAAGACTCTCCGCCTTCGAAGAAATGGGAGCCCGCATCGTGTTCGCCGCCGAGTCTGCGACCGGCATCGATTTTCGCGCGCTCATGAAGAGACTCGCCGAAGATGATATCGACAGCATCCTCGTCGAGGGGGGCTCGCACTTGAACGCCTCGCTCATCGATGCGGACGTCGTCGACAGGCTCCATCTTTTCATCGCACCGAAGATTATCGGCGGGAAGGACGCGAAGACCCCCGTGGGCGGAGAAGGTGTAGCGAAAGTGAAAGACGCCAGAAAGCTCGCCTTCGTCAAGGTCGACAACTTCGGCGGTGATATCATGGTCACATACGATTTCCAAGGAGGGGACGGATGATGTTCACGGGGATCATCGAAGAGGTGGGCACCATCAAGAGCATGCGGAAAGGGCCGCGTTCGCTGCGGTTGGAGCTTGCGGCACAAAAAACGCTCGAAGAGACGAAAATCGGCGACAGCATCGCTGTCGACGGAGTCTGTCTCACGGTGACCGATCTCGGTAAAGACGCATTTTTCGCCGACGTGATGGAAGAGACGGTGAAGAAGAGCACGCTTTCCTCCCTAAAGACAGGGGCCAAAGTCAACCTCGAGCGTGCACTCCGGGCGGACTCCCGTCTCGGCGGCCACTTCGTCAGCGGCCACGTCGACGGTCTCGGCACCATCGTCGAGAAGAAACGGGCGGATATCGCCCATCTGGTCAGAATCCGGCTCGAGAAGGACCTCATGCGCTATGTCGCCGCCAAGGGGTCGATCGCCGTCGACGGGATCAGTCTCACTGTCGCCGCGGTGGCAGGAGACACCTTCACGGTGTCTGTCATCCCCCACACCGAAAAGGAGACGACCCTCATCACCAAGGGAAAGAACGACAAAGTGAACATCGAATGCGACGTCATCGCCAAATATGTGGAAAGCCTCCGGAAAGCCGAAGATGGTTCCGCGAAAATCGACCGGGCCTTCTTGGAACGCCACGGATTCTACCACTGAGCCGACAATCGAGACACCAAACGCTATAGGAGTGAGAGCATGCCTTTCCATACGATAGAGGAAGCTGTCAAAGCCATCAGCAACGGGGAAATGGTCATCGTCGTCGACGACGAGGATCGGGAGAACGAGGGCGATCTCGTCATGGCCGCCGAAAAGGTCACCCCCGAAGCCGTCAACTTCATGGCCACGCACGGACGGGGGCTCATCTGCATGCCTTTGACACGGAACCGCTTGAACCAGCTCGGCATCGACAGGATGGTCGACAACGAGACCGACCAGCTGCATACCGCCTTCACCGAATCGATCGACGCCGTCGAGACGAAGACGGGCATCAGCGCCTTTGAAAGAGCGCAGACGATCAAGAAGGTCCTCGACCCCAAAGCGCGCCCCACCGACTTCAAAAAGCCCGGTCATGTCTTTCCCCTCATCGCCAAGGACGGCGGTGTGTTGAAACGGGCCGGCCACACCGAGGCCGCCGTCGACCTCGCCCGTCTGGCGGGACTCAAGCCCGCCGGCGTCATCTGCGAGATCATGAACGACGACGGTTCCATGGCCCGTGTCCCCGACCTCGAGAAATACGCCGAGAAACACGGGCTCAAGATGGTCACCATCGCCGATCTCATCGCCTATCGGCGACAAAAGGACATCTATGTGCGCCGAGCGGCGGAAAGCGTCCTCCCCACCGACCACGGGGATTTCCGTCTCGTCGGCTACGAGAACACTTTGAGCGGCGAACACCATGTGGCGCTCGTCAAGGGCGAAATCGGCGAAAACGACGACGTTCTCGTCCGGGTGCATTCGGAGTGTCTGACGGGGGACGCCTTCGGCTCCAAACGCTGCGATTGCGGCGAGCAGCTCGACAACGCGATGCGCAGGATCCAAGAAGAAGACACCGGGGTCCTCCTCTACATGCGCCAGGAGGGCCGGGGCATCGGCCTCATCAACAAGATCAAGGCCTACCACCTGCAAGACGGCGGCCTCGACACCGTCGAGGCGAACGAGGCCCTGGGCTTCCCCGCCGACATGCGGGACTACGGCATCGGGGCCCAGATCCTGCGGGATCTCGGCGTGCGCCGCATCCGCCTCTTGACTAACAACCCCAAGAAGATCCGCGGCCTCG
Organism: Mollicutes bacterium; assembly: GCA_003551455.1. The sequence continues at coordinate 11,090 of PUMR01000052.1, forward strand.
CGGGCTACGGCCTCGAAATCGTCGAACGCTTGCCGCTGCAGACGGACGGCAACATCAAGAACAAACGCTATCTCAAAACCAAAAGGGATCGGTTGGGACACCTGATCGATATCAAGGAGGAGAAGGAATAATGAAAAAGTTTGAAGGCAAACTGGATGCGAA
>PUMR01000087.1 GCA_003551455.1 Mollicutes bacterium
CCGGTCAAGAACCTTTCCATGGGATGGATGCGATTGGTTGGGGAAGTATGGACGAATTCGCTCCCGTTGTCGGTCTGGATGGTTTCGGGAAGGTAGCCGAAGTAGATGAAGGCTCGCTTGAGAAAATCCAGGGTCGTGTGAGAAGACAGTTCGTTATAGGCATGGATGAAACGTTCCCGGCCGCACTCGTCCAAGATGGTGTATTGATAGAATTTCTCGGGAATTTGCCCTCTATAGCAGGCTTTGGGAACGTATTTCACATCCAACTGCATCTTGACGCCGACATCTTCCGGTGTATGGTATTTCTTGGGCTTGTACGGTTTCTTCTTGTGCACTTTCTTCACATAATATAGGCCCTGTGTACGCAAGAAGCGAAAAAGCGAGGAAGGATTGCGCGTATAACCGTAGTTCTGTCGAAGCTTGCCATAGAGCTCGTTCAGACCGATATGGGGGTTACGGCGCAAAAGATTCTTGATATGACGGATCTCTTCGGCCGTATGGGCGTTGGGGTGTGGTGTCTTGGGTCGTTTCGATCGCGTTCGGAGGGAATCCTTGGTTCCATCGAACCGTTGGGACCAGCGCCATAGTGATGTCCGGGAGATCTTGTAGAGACGGCACACGTCAGCCGCTTTGTACCGGGGATTACGGTAGAGCTTGCAAGCATTGTACCGAGTGTTCAAAGTGTGTTCACAATATCGTAGTTTTTGTGCTACACTATGCATGTGATTCGTATCCTCCTTGTGTAGTGTGGTAGCTCACAACTATAGGATACGGATCACCCTTTTATATGGCAAGGGGTAGTGTTTCACATGTATTGTACATTAACACTTCATTTTACGCACGGAGAGGAAATCCGGTTGATTTTACCGGGCCTGTTTGCTATAATGTAGTAGCGTTTTGAGAGAAACGCCTCCGTGGAGGGGTAGCGAAGTGGCTAAACGCGGCAGACTGTAAATCTGCTCCCTCAGGGTTCGGCGGTTCGAATCCGTCCCCCTCCACCATTCTCAAGGGGTGTGGTGTCAATGGTAGCACAGCGGTCTCCAAAACCGCTAGTACGGGTTCGAATCCTGTCACCCCTGCCAAATGACGGCTAAAAGAAGCGGTTTCCCGCTTCTTTTTTCTTGTCTCAAGGGTTTGGAGACCGCTGTGTCCCGGTAACTCCATCGCCATCCCGTCGCCATCAGCCGGTTTTCATCACGGGCGGAACATAGGTATCGGGGCAAATCCACATAATCGTCTTCTTGCCACTTCGACGGTAGCGCAACTTGTCGGTACCGGTCTGTTTCGTGGTTTATTTTCCGCTCCGCATATGCTATGATGTAGACGGTTGAGAACAGTTGTGGAGGGCCTTATGATAGTATTGACAGGCGACAAGCTCGACCTTCGCGATTTCGTGAGGGTCGCCCGGGAGAAGGACAAGGTGGAAATCGCCGATGCCGCCCGGACGAAGGTGGAGGCTTCACGCAAGATAGTGGAAGATACAATACAGGGTGAAGAGGCCGTATATGGCGTCAACACCGGGTTTGGCAGATTGAGTGAGGTAAGGATCGGCGAATGCGACCTTTCGACCTTGCAGAAGAACCTTTTGAAAAGCCATGCCTGTGGCATTGGCGATGTCTTCGAAGAAGATGTCGTGCGCGGAATGATGCTCTTGCGCGTGAACGCGCTCTTACAAGGGGTCAGCGGTATACGTTCCGAGACCCTTGACAAGCTGGTGGAATTCCTGAATGAAGATGTCATTCCCGTGGTCTATGAACAAGGATCACTCGGGGCGAGCGGTGATCTCGTGCCTTTGGCGCACATGGCTCTTCCCTTGATATCTGAAGGGGAAGTAATATACCAAGGCAAGCGGTTTCCCGCCTCTAAAGGCCTGGAAAAAGCCGGGATACGGCCCCTCGATGACTTGCACGCCAAAGAGGGCCTCGCGCTCATCAACGGGACACAGGCCATGACGAGTGTCGGGGCTTTGGCACTGCAGGATGCCTATGACACGTTTTGGCATGCAAGCCTCGCTAGCGGCCTTTCCTTCGAGGCCTTGCGGGGCATCAAGGATATCTTCGATTCCCGGGTCCACGAGGCCCGGGGCCACAAGGGGCAGATATCGACCGCCCGTCTCATGCGTGCCCTTCTCAAAGGCAGCGAGAACACGACCGACCAAGGGGCTCTGCGTGTACAGGACGCCTACTCGCTCCGTTGCATTCCCCAAGTGCACGGCGCCACGCTAACGGCTCTGGACCATATCAAGGACGTCCTACAAAGAGAGATGAACGCCGTGACGGACAATCCGCTCGTGTTCCCCGAAGAGAGACGGATCATCAGTGCCGGCAATTTTCATGGACAGACAGCGAGCCTACCCTTGGATTATCTCGCGATTGCCATGAGCGAGCTGGGAAACATTTCCGAGAGAAGACTCGAACGTCTCGTGAATCACGACTTGAACAGGACCTTCCCGCCATTTCTCACACCGGACAAGGGGCTGAACTCGGGATTCATGATCGTCCAGTATGCCGCCGCCTCGCTCGTCAGCGAAAACAAGATTCTCGCCCATCCGGCCAGTGTCGATTCCATTCCTTCGAGTGCCAATCAGGAAGACCATGTGTCCATGGGGACCATCGCCGCCCGTAAGGCGAGGAGGATTATCGCACATGTTCGGAAAATCGTGGCCATGGAAATGTTCACAGCGGCACAGGCGTTGGATTTTTCGGGCAAGGAGGGTCTTTCAGCCACTTTGAGAGAGGTGTATGATTTGCTACGCGAGCACGTGCCCTTCCTCGAGAAGGACGACATCATGCAGCCCCACATGGATGCCATCGAGCGTTTGCTCATCGACAAACGTTTCCATAATGAAACACTGGAGGCCATGCTATGGACAAAGTCATAACCCTGAAGGACATATTCGGCAAATTGCCGGAAAAACCCCCTTTCGAAAAGGGGATTCGCCGGGCGCCGAAACGTGATTTCACTCTGAGCAGACAAGACACGGAACTCGCGCTGAAGAACGCCTTGCGTTACATTCCCGAAGAATGGCAGGATGAACTGCGGGAGGAGTTCCTCGAAGAACTCATGACCCAGGGCAGGATCTATGGGTATCGCTTTCGGCCCGAGGGCCGTATCAAGGGAAATCCCATTGATTCCTACAAAGGAAGGACTACCGAAGGGCGCGCCTTCCAGGTGATGATCGACAACAACCTCGATTTCGATGTGGCACTCTATCCTTATGAACTCGTGACATACGGCGAAAGCGGTCAGGTCTTCCAGAACTGGATGCAGTATCGTCTTGTCAAACGCTATCTGGAAATCCTCGAGGATGACGAGACGCTCGTCCTTTTCAGCGGACACCCCCTGGGGCTTTTCAAATCATCCCCTCAGGCCCCACGGGTGATGCTTTCGAACGGGCTGATGGTCGGTATGTACGACACCGCCGACCATTTCAACCGGGCGCAAGCTCTGGGTGTGGCCAACTACGGCCAGATGACGGCCGGGGGTTGGATGTACATCGGACCGCAGGGCATCGTTCACGGGACCTATTCCACCCTTTTGAACGCCGGCAGGCTGCAACTCGGTGTTGGTGAGGATGAGGATCTTGCGGGGGTGCTCTTCGTATCCTCGGGCCTTGGCGGCATGAGCGGTGCCCAGGGCAAAGCCGCGAAAATCGCCGGCGGTGTGGGACTCATCGCCGAGGTCGACCCTTCCCGCATCGAGACCCGACACGGACAAGGTTGGATCGACGAAGTGTATGAAACACCAAAGAAGGCTTTTACCGCGGCCTTGCATGCGAAAGAGGAGAAACAGGCGAAGGGCATCGCCTATCACGGCAATGTCGTCGACCTCCTGGAGTACGCCGTGGAGAACCGGATCCATATCGAGCTCTTGAGTGACCAGACCAGTTGCCACAACGTATATGACGGCGGATACACCCCGCAAAGTCTCACGTTCACAGAGCGGACGCGCATGTTGAAGGAAGACAAGAAACGCTTCATGGGACATGTGGACGAGGGTCTGGTGAAACACTACCGGATGATCAAGACGCTCACGGAACGGGGCACCTACTTTTTCGACTACGGCAACAGTTTCATGAAAGCCGTCTACGATGCCGGTGTCACCGAAATCTGCAAGAATAAAAAGGATGACCTGGACGGATTCATCTGGCCTAGCTACGTCGAAGACATCATGGGACCCGTCCTTTTCGACTACGGCTACGGACCCTTCCGCTGGGTATGTCTCTCTGGCAGACACGAGGATCTCCAAAAGACCGACAAAGCGGCCATGGCCGTGATCGACCCGGACCGACGCTTCCAAGACCGCGACAACCACCAATGGATCCGGGACGCCGAAAAGAACGAGCTTGTGGTCGGCACCAAGGCGCGCATCCTCTACCAGGACGCATGGGGGCGCCGTGATATCGCCTTGAAATTCAACGAACTCGTCCGCGAGGGGGAAATCGGTCCGGTGATGCTCGGACGCGACCATCACGACACCGGTGGCACCGATTCACCCTTCAGGGAAACCGCGAACATCAAGGACGGATCGAACGTGATGGCCGATATGGCCACCCACATCTATGCCGGCAATGCCGCCCGGGGCATGAGCCTCGTCGCTCTCCACAACGGCGGCGGTGTCGGTGTGAGCAAAGCGGTGAACGGCGGCTACGGTCTTGTGCTCGATGGGAGCCGCCGGGTGGATGAAATCATCAAGAGCGCCGTGATGTGGGATGTGATGGGCGGTGTGGCCCGTCGCAGCTGGGCGCAGAACGAGCATGCCGTCGAAACATGCAAAGTCTTCAATGAGAACGCCGAGGGTTCCGTAACCATGCCATTTCCCACCGATGAAGAGGCCATCAGGAATCTTGTCGGCAAGAAATATAAAAAGGGAGGATATTGACCATGCGACCAATCGTGCAATGTGTACCGAACATCTCCGAAGGCAGAGACAAACAAAAGATCGAGAGGATTATCGAACCCCTCAAAGACCATAACGGGTTCAATCTTGTCAGCTATGAGCCGGATGCGGACTATAATCGCACCGTCATCACCCTTCTCGGTGACCCCGAGGAGATGCTGTCACCACTTCTCGCCTTCATCGAACGTGCCCGTGAGCTTATCGACATGAACAAACACAAAGGCGAACATCCCCGGATGGGAGCCGTGGATGTGCTTCCGTTTATCCCCATAAGCGGCATCGACATGGAAGCCTGCACCCGTTTCGCCCATAGACTGGGGAAACGCATAGCCGGCGAACTCGACATCCCCGTGTTCCTCTATGGAGAAGCCGCCACCAAGAAGAAACGCAAACGCCTGCCCAATATCCGTAAAGGCGAGTTCGAGGGGATGAGGGAAAAAATCCGACAAAGCGAATGGCACCCGGATTACGGCTCGCCGAGCATCCACCCGAGTTTCGGCACTATCGCCGTCGGTGCCCGCCTTCCGCTCATCGCCTACAATATCGACCTCGCAACCGACAATATCGAGGTCGCCAAACGCATCTCTCGGGCGATTCGCGGTTCGAGCGGGGGATTCAAGCATGTCCAGTCCGGTCCCGCCCACCTTCAGGAACGCGGCCATGTCCAAGTGACCATGAATATCCTCAACTACAAGCAGAACCCCTTGTACCGCGTCCTGGAGACCGTGAAGATGGAAGCCGCCCGACACCAGGTGGAGGTCCCCTCTTCGGAAATCGTCGGGCTCATCCCCAAAGACACCATCATCCGCTCGCTCAGGTATTACTACGCTGTCAAGGGACAAAGCCTGGATGAAGAGGAGATGTCGCTTGAAGAGATTGCGGAAGCGGCGAAAGAGCACATCGGTTTCCGTGATTTCGGTGTCGAGAAGATCATCGAAGCGAATATCGGGGAGGATTGAGGCCATGGCCGCCGATCTTGTCGTCCGTAACATCGGCACACTCTGGACACCGAAAACCGCGGATCGTCCCGCCAGAGGCGAGGATATGAACGAAGTGCTGGAAATCAAGAATGCCTTCTTGGCTGTCAAGGACGGCCTTATCCTTGATATGGGAGAAGGCGACGGTCGCGCTCATATTGGTGAAAACACCATCGTCCACGACGCTCGTGGCGACCTCGTCACCCCGGGGCTTGTCGACTCGCACACGCATGTGGTCCACTACGGTTCTCGCGAATACGAGTTCGAGAAGAAAATGCGCGGGGTCCCCTATTTACAGATCCTTGAAGAGGGCGGCGGTATTCTGAGCAGCGTGCGTGCCACCAGGGAGGCGACCCCCGAAGAACTCTACAATCAGTCCAGAAAGAGCCTCGACACCATGTTGGCATATGGAGTGACCACGGTGGAGGGAAAGAGCGGCTACGGCCTCGACATGGATACCGAGATCAAACAGCTCCGGGTCCAAAAAGCGCTCGATGGCGACCATCCCGTGGACATCGTGCCGACATTCCTCGGCGCCCACGCGCTCCCCAAAGATTTCAAGCACGACCGCATGTCCTTTCTCGAACATGTCGTCGACACGATGGACACGGTTCGCGACGAAGGGCTGGCCGAGTTTGTCGACATCTTCTGTGAGAAAGGCGTCTTCGATGTCGAGGAAAGCCGCTACATTCTCACGGAAGCGAAAAAACGGGGGTTCGGCCTGAAGATCCATGCCGACGAGATCGAGCCCCTGGGCGGGGTCGAGCTCGCCTGTGAGCTCGGCGCGGCCAGCGCCGACCATCTCATGGTGATCACCGACAGCGGTATCGCGGCCTTGAAGGATGCGGATACGGTGGCGAACATTCTTCCGAGCACGTCATTCTATCTCGCGAGCGATTACGCCCCCGTACGGAAGATGTTGCAAGAAGGAGTCGCTCTGGCCGTTTCGAGCGACTACAACCCCGGCAGCAGTCCGAGCGAGAATTTCCTCTTCACCTTGAACATCGCCGCGATCCATCTGAAGATGTCGCCCAAAGAGATCCTGAACGCCGCGACAAGAAACGCCGCACACAGCGTGAAGCGAGCCGACAGGATCGGGGCACTCGCAAAAGGCATGGCGGCCGACTTTGTCATCTATGACGCCAAGAATTTTCCCTATGTGCTCTACCATTTTGCCATAAACCATGTGCGCGACGTTTTCAAAGACGGCCGGCTGGTCGTCCAAAACAAACAATGTGTCTGGGAGGATACGACATGAAACTGATCGATCACACCGTCCATGAATTCATCCGTGATCTGGATTCACCGAAACCGGCACCGGGAGGCGGATCCTCGAGCGCCGTGGCAGCGGCCATGGGTGCCGCCCTCTCCCGCATGGTGGGACATCTCACGATTCCCAAGAAGAAATTCAAGAAACTCGACACCGAAACCCAAGAAGAGATCATCGCCCTCCATGAGAAGATCAAAGACGATGTGCGGAAGTTCCTCGACCTCGTCGATGACGACACCCGCGCTTTCAACGAGATCATGAGCGCGTTCAAGATGTCCAAGGAGACCGAGGAAGAGAAGGCCGCGAGAAGCAAAGCGATCGAAAAGGCGACCTACAAGGCCACGGAAGTGCCCCTGCGCATCGCCAGGATCGCCCATGGCGTCCTGCTTCGCCTCCGGCCGCTCTTGGAATACGGAAACCAAAACGCCATCAGCGACATCGGCGTCGGAGCCCTCATGCTCCATGCCGGTCTCGAGGGGGCGATCTTGAACGTCAAGATCAATCTCGCTTCCCTGAAGGACGAAGATTTCAAGAAGAAGACGGCTGAAGAGGTGGAGCGCCTCTTGCGGGAAGGCGCCGAAGAAAGCCGCCGCATCGTGGAGGAAGTGCACGGGCGAATCGGCTGAGGACCGCTCCATATGTTGAGAAAAGGAATACCGGCTCCGGATGGCGGAGCCGGTATTTTTGGATGATTACCTTGACACACATAGTAATATTTGCTATGCTTTGTTTATCATCACAACAAGCGAGGAGACTACATGTGAGAAAGGAAAATCTTGGTGAATTGATTGCCAACGCGGTGAGTCACGGCCTCGGTGTAGGTCTCTCGGTCTTTGCACTCGTCATGCTCATCATGAGAGCCGAAGGGGCGTCAGAGAAAGCGATAATCGCCGTCTTTCCCGTCTCCTTGATCCTTCTCTACTCGATGAGCACCCTGTATCACGCTTTTCCCAAGAAGTTGAGACGGACGAAATCCATTTTCCGCCGACTCGACCATTCGGCGATCTATCTCTTGATCGCCGGGACCTACACGCCTTTCGTGTGGTTTCTCGTCCCCACCGCTCGGGGTTATTCGCTCCTTGTCGCGCTTTGGACGATCGCTGTGGCGGGCATCGTCTTCACGACGCTTTGGGTCAATCGTTTCATGATCCTCCACGTCGTGATGTATCTCCTGATGGGATGGAGCGTCGTGTTCCTGTGGAGCGATGTCTATGCGGCCATTTCGCCCGAGGCCTTCGCTTTTCTTGTTGCGGGGGGCATCAGTTACACCGCCGGAATCGCCTTCTATGCCGTCCGGCTCCGTTTCTTCCATTTCATATGGCACATCTTCGTGCTCGGTGGCTCTTTACTGCATGTCATCTCCGTCTATCACTTGTTGTGAAAAGGATATCTGAAGAAAGGTAATGGTGAAAACCATGGGAACAATCGGACTCATCATCGACAGTACGGTCTATCTCTCCGCCGAAGACATCGAGAAGCACGATGTACGCGTCGTGAGCCTCCATGTCCTCGAGGGGGAGAAAGTGCATCTGGAGACGGACATCACCCCCGAATTCGTGTTCGAACGTCAGGATGCGGGACAAAGGCTCACAACCTCGCAACCGACACCGGAGGCCTTCGTGAAGGCTTATGAGGAGATGTTCGCGAAGGGGTATGAGAAAATCGGTGTCATCACCATCTCCCGCGGCCTGAGCGGGACGTATCAAAGCGCCGTCGCCGCTCAAGAACTCATCGACAAACCTGAAGCCGTCCACATATTCGATACACAGAATGCCGGCTTCGGCAATGAGTTGCTCGCCACGGAGTTTTTGCGGTTCCGTTCAGAAGGCGACGACTTCGAGACCATCGTGCAGAAGATGGAACATGTCATCGATCGCGCCCATCTCCTCTTCACGGTCCAGAACCTCTATTCGCTCCAAAAAGGCGGAAGGCTCTCGCGCACCCAGGCATTCATGGGAACCGTGCTCCGCATCAAGCCCGTGATACGTCTCGCGGAAGGCAAACTGAAACTCGTCCACAAAGAGAGAACTTTCAAGAAACTCTACGACTACTTCCTCGATGCCATCAGGAAAGACGCGGAAGGAAAAGGGACGCTCCATGTACGGATTGTCAATCATCATTCACGAGAAAGTGTCGATCATCTGAAAAAGCGTCTGGAGGAATCCTACAAAGACATCCGGATGACCACGACCGATTACATCGGTCCGGTATTTTCCATCCATCTCGGCAAAAAGGGTTTCGGCGTCACATGGTATGCGGAATAGACCGAAGATAAAAGGCCCGGGAAACCGGGCCTTTTTTATGGGAAATCGCTTGTATAGGGGATTTATTTAATCCTCGTCTTCGGGTGGGTCGGTGGAGGTGCGGCCGAAATAGTCGGTGTTGAGGATATAGCGGGAGAGCTGTTGTTTGTGGATGACGCGATTGTGTTGCTGCAGGACCTTTTCCTCCGTGATGCCTTCTGTGCGGATGCCGATCGGGTCCTGTCTGCTCAAGTCATAGAACATGTCGGCATTCAAGAAATCGGAATTCACAAAGACGACGGTGTTATCTTCTCCGCTGAAGACGTCTTCGCCCATGATACGGTCATGGTGGAGGTCGATACCGAAAAGGTTGGCCAAGGTCGGCATGACATCCACACTGGACATCGTCTTGTCGATGTGTGTCCGCTCGAGCGAGGGGTTGTAGATGAGGAAGGGGACGTTATGCATGTTCAAGGCGGTCTCCTCGAGGTCTTTCACATCATCATATTGGTCGACACTCTGCCGGGGGATACCGTAAGCGAAGTGGTCGCTGGCGATCATGATGACCGTGTCATCGAGCCGTCCTTCGTCCTCCAGTCTCTCAAGAAGGTGGCCCAATGCCAGATCGAGTTCATAATGGGCGGCGTGGAAATGGAGGAAAGTCTCCCGGAGGGGTTCCTCCATAGCTTCGAGACGTTCTTGGAAACGGACGTCCTCTTCGGCGAAGATTTCTTCGATGATCGGCAGATTCTTGACGGCGATCGGATGGTCTTCGTCATAAGGCAGATGACCACTCACGGTCAGATAATAGGTGAAGAAACGTTCGTGGTCCAAAACATTGTCGAGGGAATTCTCGAACATTTCCAAATCGCTCGGCCATTGGTGGCGTCCCACAACTTCCTCCTCGCTGTCGCGCGGGGCGCCGGGGACATAATCCTCGTCAAGGAGTCCGAGGTCGACAGCGCTGTAGTATTCATCGAAACCGATCGTGTTCAGATGGAAGTCGCTCCGGGGGTAGAAATGGTCGGTATAGTTGTGGTGGGCGATGGTGTGATAGCCGGCCTCCCGGAAGCGTCTGGGCAGCGTCTCGGGGAATTCGTTATCCAGATAGGCCGCCATGGAAAGCATGTTTTCCGCATCGGCGCTCGGGTAATAGGAAGTGTGCATCATGAATTCGGTGTCGGCCGTGTACTGATAATAGGGAGGAGCATAGTAATTGTCGAAAATGAAGGCGTTGTCTTGCATGCTATAAAGATTGGGCATGAGGTGGGGGTCGATGCTGAAGGTGTCGAGAGACTCGGCGAGAATCATGATGAGGTTCTTGTCTTCGAAAAGCCCTGTGAACTCGTTTTCCGTATGCGTTTCCCGGCTTTCGATGAAACGTTGGACGAGCTCGTCCAGATGTTCTTCTTCCTGAGGTGATTTCAACATGTTGCGGAAATTGATGCGGGCGTAGGTGAGCAGTCCGAAGCGATCGATGGAAAGGCGCGGGCTGTAGACCATCTCATAGAGGTCGGTGTCGGAATAGATGTAGTCGTAATCGTCATCCGGAAGTGGTTTGCTGCTGATGGTTTGCACTGTGAGCAAGAGCAACACAAAAGATGCGAGGAGATGGAAGAACGGCGTGAAAGAACTCTCATAGCGGATATCGAAGGTTCTCCGGTTATGGCGGCGTCTCA
>PUMR01000015.1 GCA_003551455.1 Mollicutes bacterium
ATATTACAGGGGACACTTCACGTTTATTTCTTTCTCCAACACTTCTTACACTTGTATTCCTTTTGCAATACTTCAACACTTAGACCTTTCCTCTTGGCCATATTATTGACCATTGCAGGAGGATACTTTTGTTTGGCTTTGCAGATAGAGCAAACTAAGGTCATAATCTTTGGCTTACTTTTACTTGTACATTTTTTACAAACATATTGATTGATGAATTCTGAAATATTTAGGTCTTTTTTATCAGCTCTTTGACCAACTTGATGCCTATTAGTTTTTGTTTTCTTTTTGCATTTAGTACAAGTAAGAGTATCAATCTTTTTAAGTTTTTGTTTTTTGATTGGTTTAGGTTTTACTGGTTTAATGATTGGTTTAGGAGATTCATCAACTTGTTGACTATCTTTTTGAGTTGTTGAATTTAATTGGTTCCAAACATTTAGTCGCCTAAGTTCATCTTCTGGTACTAAGCCAGCATAAACACTACGTCCATTTATTTGATATGACCCGAAACCATTGGCTATTTGCCAACTAACTAAACATTGACTATCACTATCTAGACGAATGAAATAAAAATTATGATTACCCTTAGTTGAATACCTAGGTCTATCTTCAAGCATTTGAGATGGTGTCATATGTTTTCCTTTCTTTATTATGTATATAGAATACGATATTCGAAGGGACACCTCAACCTCTTACTTCAACATCCTTCGGCAGACCATATTGAAAGACCATATCTTTGAACTCTGTCCAGTTAGCAGCCCTTTTTTTGTATGAATAATCATTTGCATATCTATAACCTCTAGTATCAAACTTCTTGCCATTATCCCAATAGAAGACAAGATTCATATACCTATTGGAATTTTGAGACTTCCTTGTCTTTAGATTTTCTTGAAGTCTCTTTTGCTCTTGGTCAATAAGAGAATGACATTTATATTCAAGGCGGCTCAACTTGGTCCTAGCATCTCGTAAAGTATCAATCTCCGCCCTCATTTCCTCAAGTTGTTTCTTGGCTTCAGGTGAAAATTCACTTTCACTAAATCGTTTTTTCATTGCAGGTGCCATCTTATTCTCCTTTGTTATTTGTTTATTTATTATGTATTTAGAATACTATAGTTTACAGGACACTTCACGCATAGATAAGTTTTATCTTATCAGCCCATTCTTGACCTCTTAGTTTGGCTAACGCCTTGAAGTATTCTTTTTTAGATAGATATTCTTTATCAAATAAATACCATTCCTGTTTGCCAAAACTCCATTCAATAGCAGGTCCATCTTCTCGATGCCATTGACCATGTTGAAACCATTCCTTAGTGCCACTCATACTTATCACAGCAGGATCATCGTCTCTATGGAGTTTACCATCAAGAACATAACGATAACTACCATCTAACCAACGTTGACATTCTGGTTTTTTCACAGGACATCTAGTTCAATCTAAGTTTAGACACATCTCCATATTCCTTGACGATATTATCACTTCCGCCTTTAGAAAGAACAAACAACATCTTTCCGTCAGGTAGTTTTGGATTAGACTCGCAATATCCATCCGTCAAAAAAACGAAAACCCTACTATTGATTTTCTTCTCCAAGCAATAGTCTGCTACACAAGACATAGTTGTTCCACCTGTTGAGCCAAACTTATAGTCAATCAATGAATCAGCATCATGTTTATTGACTACTAAGTTGTCTGTAACTTCAGTTGACCACCAAAGTATCCGCATACTGATCTGATCAAATGACTTAGCAATGCCAATGACTTCACTCATAAACTTACTATACTCTTTATCCGAAATAGAACCAGAAGTGTCAATAGCAATGACAACGTCAAGATTCTCTTGAATGATTGAAGGATAATAGACTCCAGTAGTATAGAATCTCCTACCTGGACGACGCATAGTATAGTCAACAGGAAGGTCTTTCGTAATAAACTGATGCAACTTAGCACGCCAGTCAATCTCTGGATTCAAAAGTTCACCAAGAGCCCGTTCAAAGTGTGAGTTACTCTTGCCTCTCATCTTAGCCTGTGTTGAGGCTTCTGTAGCAATCTTTTTCCACTTTTCCTTATTTTGGTTCTTCTCGGCTTCAGAGACAGGCGTCTTTTGCTCTTCTCCATCTTCGCCATCCCCACCTGACTCACTCTCTCCATCTTCAGGACGACCTTCAGGATCATGATGGTCAAAGGAACCTTGATAAGAACCTTCACCAGAACCTTCACCATCCTGAAAATCAGTTTGGATTTGTTCGGCATTAGATGAAAAGATATCATAAATGTCTTCGGCGGTTTTTTCAATGACATTTTTGATGGTATATTTTTTACCACCCTTTCCGGTAAACTCAAAATTTCCATTATTGTCGGGTAGTAAACAATCTTTAGGCAATGTAACACCATCATTAGTAATTAAAGCATTAATAACAAGGTCTGACGCCATATTCCAAAGCATCATATCTCTATTACCTTTTCTTTGAAAGGTTAGAGTAACCATATGCATAGCCTCATGACAAAGAACACCTTGAAGTTCATCATCAGATAGAGACTTTATAAATTTTTCATTCCATAATAGACGCCCGAATTCATTAACAGCCATTGTAGGAACTCTATCTTCAGATTTAGATTCTTTGATATTCATGTTTAGCAAGATGTATGAAAAGAATGGATTCGCAGCATTCAAATCAATCTTGGCTTTCATGATTCTGTCTTTTTCTGTAAACGTATGATTCATTGAAACTCCTTTATCTTTATTCTTTATATATAATACGATAGATGATAGGACACTTCACGCATAGATAAGTGCTATTTCGTTGGCGTGTTCTTGACCTCTTAGTATGGCTAACTCTTTGAGGTAGTCTTGTTTATTATATTGTTTGTCATATAACCACCATTCAGTCCGGCGGCCACTCCGATAAATAATAGCAGGTCCATCTTCTCGATGATACTTACTTGTCTTATCAATAAACCAATATTTGCCCCATGGTTTTATTGTACATGTTAGTTTTTCTTTAGGCATGAATCAACCTCACCATATCTGCCCACTCTTGACCTTTATGTTTGGCTAACGCCTTGAGATAATCTTTTTTATACAAATAACGCACTCCAAATAAATGCCATTCTATACGACCATTAGCCCATATCAAAGCAGGGCCATCATCTCTATGAAGTGAACCATCCAAAAACCAAGCCTGATCACCTTGCCTATTTACTTTATGATTTATCTTATTCATATTTATATCATAAGATAATACAAAGGACATTTCAAATAAAAAAGGCGGTCATGGCTCATTACATAACCGCCTTTATTCATGGTTCTTTTTAGTTCTACGAGGCTTTTAGGAACTCTTCAACTTCTGGGTCAACGGATTCCTGTTCTCCTGTTTGAACCGAATTTTCCTTTTTCTTCCTTTTAGCTTTACTCTTTTTCTTTTTTGCACCTTTAGGCGGTCGAATCTTGCTTGATAACGTTCCATCTTCCGCCATCTTTCGAATTTCGGCTTCAGTCTTACCTTCCTTTAGAAGCCGTTTAGCATCTCGACAGACATAAATCTTTCGAAACTCATCAACAGAACCATACTTTGCTTCAATCCGGTTAATCCATTGAGTATTGATAGCATTCCAAATACCAGACACAGTGCATTGAATTCGATACTTCGTCATTTTTTTCTCCTTTTTTGTTGTTTTGGTATTTATTTGTTTAGATAATGAATTTTCCAGCCTTCTTGATGAGGTTTGTCGTAACCGGACACTTCTTGATGAACTTCCGGAATTTTTCCAAATCGGAATCTTTAATCATCCTTAGAGATACAATTAGGAAGTCCGGAGCAAGTTTATCAATAATATTCATAATATTATCAAACTTTGCTTGCGATTCCTTATTAACCTTATCCATCTTTTGGAAGTGTTCTGTAAGACCACCAATGACAGCCCAGAGTTTATCAATCGACATATTCTCAACACACTCCGGATTTTCATAGATTTTTTTCCAATCAAGAGCCTTGAAGCACTTAGTGTAAGCCTGAAACTCTGTCGCAAATGCTTCACCAACAGAGACAGAAATCAACATATGCGCATCAGGACTCAAGACATCTGTTTTGTCCATTAGAGTGCTTGCACGAACAATACCACGTGGAGTCGAAGCCTTACCAGCCTTATTTTCATCCACCTTGAAGAGGTAAGAGGCTTTCCACTGGATAAAGGCAATCAAGTGAGGATTGACCTTACCATAAGCCCATTCTGTCCAAGACTCAACATCCGGTTCAATTTCATACTCCGCAAACCTGTCACGAAGAGGAAACGGCATCTCGTGAACAAATGCTTGGTCAATACCAGCCCTGTTACCAGCACCGAAGACATACGTGTCTTTACTCAAACGCCTATCAGCAATAGCCCTCTCGTTGATAATTTGGTAAGCCTGTCCAGCCACAACCGGAGGAGCCAAGTTCAATTCATCAAAGAAGATTGCACCGGCCGACTTTGCCTTAGTAAAATACACAACCCAAGACATAGGAATCGTTTCTAGCATATCACTATTAACCATATTAGGAATACCCCTAAGGTCCGTTGAGTCCATCTGACCAACTCTCTGGTCACAGAAAACCCAATACTTCTCGGGGTTATTGATACATTCCATTTTTTGTTCTACACTAAGGTCTGTCCAATCAACATATTCCCTTTTCATACCTTTTGCAACATCAGGGAAAATCTGTCGTGGAATTTCACTCTTTCCAATCCCTGGTGCACCATATACATACATAGGAACTTTAGCCTCATATCCCTTACGAAGCAAGTCACCATATTCTTTCACACTAGTTGTAAACATATTTTCTCCTTTATTATGTTGTTTATTTATTATGTATATATCATATCTTATTTTTTAGGACACATCAACATTACTTTTTTATCCACCCATGCCTTTGGCCCTGTATACTTCTACTTGAACATCATTACGTTGTTTTATTTTATAAACTACACAACTATATGCTCCTCCTCTTCGGTTACGTTCATCATCTGCTATTGTTTTTGCTTTAGACAATCTATAATGCCATCCAGCAATATAAGAATGAGTATTATCTTCACCCCATTTCTTTGAAATTACAATATACATACTCATTTGTTCTCCTTATTCTGTATAATATCATATCTTATTTTTTAGGACACTTCACGCATAGATAAGTGCAATTATATTCGCATATTCTTGACCATGGATTTTTGCTATCTTATTAAGGTATTGTTCTTTAGAACAAAAATTACCACGGAAGGCCCAAGCATATTGTTTAGTTTTAGTACTACTCCATTCAAGAGCAGGTCCATCTTCCCTATGCCATACCCCATTTTGCATCCATGTTTTATCCCCATTTACATGCTCAACTGCTGGCCCATCTTCTCTATGAGTAACACCACGAAGAGTCCATATTTTAAAATTATTATTACAAATACATTTTGGTTTTTCTTTAGACATAAATCAACCTTATCATATCAGCATGTTCTTTACCTCGAAGTTTTTCTAACTCTTTGAAATAATTTTGTTTACTATATCTTACCCCAAATAAATACCATTCTACATCTGCGTTTTCATATTCAACAGCAGGGCCATCTTCTCTATGAATGGTGTGCCATGTTTTATTTAAGCGCCATACTTGGCCCCAATCACTTTTATATACATACGAGTTGCTCATAAATTAACCTTATCTTATTAGAACAATCCATTCATAAGAATTCGGTTAGCATGTTTCATTTCAATATGCTTCAATGTTTTATGAGCAATCCTAAAAAAGTTATCAATATCAGCCAATAGACTTTGAACTTCTTTAGACTCAAAGACTTTAGCAATATCACTATCCATATAATATTCATTATAATGGGAATATTTAAAACCAGGAACCAACTTTTGTAGTTTATCTATCAAATTTCCATAATAATGATATGATTTTTCAATACTATTTCCTTTAATATCATATGCTGATATCATATATGTATTTTTAGAATCACCAACAAGTCGACCAAGAAAATTGATATTAACAACACCTGTTGAAGTATATGATTTTGTATTTAGGTCATCAATGAAAATGATAACATCGGTAACCAAATAATCAACAATTTCTTCAGTGAAGATTTTGTATTTTTTTGAATTATTCAAATAAATATGAATTTTTTGCTTATTAGCAATAGATATATTTTGGCAACCTTTCATTTTAATTGGTATTTCATTTGTAAGTTTAATATGCATAATGCTTTCTTGCAACTTATCTAAATTCGCCCAATAACTATCTCTAAACTTTAGAAAATCTTGAGCCACTTGACGTTGAACTGGTCTTTTGATAAGGTCTATATGGTCCTTTATAAGACAACCAAAAAGTTGATAATTTTCATAATAAGATGTTCTTGACTTGTAAGAACGATATGTCAGTCGTCGACCAAATCTTTTACCTGTTACAGCACTACTATTTTCTTTTGTATTTTTTTGACCATTTGGATTCTTTAGGCAACGCATAAGTGTTTCACCAAAATCATCATGTATATTATAATCATTAGACATAATACGCATATAAGTAGCCATAACATTCGATACGATATCTTGAATGTCTGCCATTTTCTTATTTTTCTCATTCTTATACACTACATTTTGTTCTTTTACAGCCTTTTCAATATTCATGTTTTACTCCTTTGTTTTATTTATTATGAATATATCATATAATTTTTTTTAGGACAATACAACTTTATTTCAAGTTATGCATGTTTTCTTTTTATTTTATTACATATGACTAATAATATATGAAAATTTATAGGACACTTCAATAAGCATTTTTATATGTTGATTGTCCTATAAATTCATCATATTATATAACATAAAAATTAAGAACATATTAATAAGATAAAGGTGATTTATGCCTAAAGAAAAACCAGAACGTGTAAAATATCCATGGGGTGCAGCATGGTTTATGAATGGTAAACTTCATCGAGAAGATGGACCTGCTGTTCATTGGAGGTACACATATAAGTCTTGGTATAAATATGGTAAACTGCATAGAGAAGATGGGCCAGCAATTGAGTGGTATGATGATTCTAAGGCTTGGTATTTAAATGATATAAATTATTATAAACAAGAGTACTTTGAAGAGTTAGAAAAACCTCGTGGTAAAGAACATACTGATAGGATAAGGTTGATTTATGCGTAATAGAGGTTATAAAAAAGTAAAATATTATTGGGGTAAAGCATGGTATCTTGATGGTTATTATCACCGAGAAGATGGTCCTGCTGTTGAAAGACCAAAAACAAAATCTTGGTATTTATATGGTCAAATTTATACAAAACAAGAGTACTTTAAAAAATTAGAAAAACTTAAAGGTAAAGAACATACTGATAGGATAAGGTTGATTTATGCGTGATGCGTCCTATCATCTATTATAATATATAAGCATGAATAAAAAGAGAAAAGAACATATAAATCAACTACAAGATAATCTTAATTCCTATTGGGATTCTGTAAATTTTGATAGTATTATTAGTGTGGAAACGACTGATAATCAATCATTTATGGCTATTCAACTTCCTAAAAGGGAATTGCCTGGTTATGAACAAATGTATTATTTCATTCGTTTAGATAAACCAGAGCCTAAAATTTCTTTAATGGCCAAATATAGAATTAAGTCTATCAATGGTAAATCTATCGAGAATAAGACAGAGTGGAAAGTGAAGGGCTCGAGTGGGTATTATAAGGTAAGACTAAAGGCTGGTAAGTTGGTTTGTGATTGTAAGGGATTTATGTTTAGGAAGAAGTGTAAGCACGTAGAGCAGGTGAAGAATGAAGTGTGACTATGATAGAATGTTTTGTTATCTTTGGCATGAAGATGATAAGGAGTGTAAGTTTGGCGAACGCTGGGTTCCAACCAACAAGGATGACGAACAAGAATGTCGTAAACGTGTTAGAGAGTCCCTAGGTGTTCGTAAAGACAAGTTTGATGAAGAGACTGTTCAAATTGATGCCATATGGGATGTCACAGATATTGCCAAAAAGATTGACCGATTTAAGAAAGGTGGCCGTGTTGATGACTATCTAAGGGAAAAGATTGGTTTTCGTAAAGGGTCAACAGGTGAAATCCATGCTTTGCCTGCACCAGAGATGAAAATTAAGGTTAATGAATTACTTCATAAACTTGGCCAACCATTGATTAAGGCTGGTCTTAGCACATATCAATATAAGGTGGCTGAAGAGTTGATTGAAAAATTCAAACTTGATAATAAGGTTATCCTTACGGAACTTTGTCCTCGCTTTGGTAAGACTATATGGTCCTCGGCTATTGCTGTGGAGATGGAAGTAGATATTGTTATTGTGGCAAGTTATGTTAAAACTGTCTTTACTAGCTTTGCTACAGATATTACTTCCTTTGAGCAATTCGTTGATTATGAACATATTGACTTAGGTAAAGATGATTATAAGGATAAATTTAAAAAAGCTCGAAAGAACAACAAAAAGGTATTTTTATACCTAAGTCTATGCCAAGGTTCCAAACGGCAAGAACGTATTAATTGGGTGGCTAATATAAAAGGAACAAAAATGCTTATTGTAGATGAAGCTGACTTTGGAGCTCATCGCGAAAAGCAAGCCATTCCATTGATTAACAAACTTCATAAGATTAATCATGTCATTATTATGACTGGAACCAATGCGGACAGGGCAGCCAGCAAATGGCCAATTGATCATATTACAAGTGTAACCTATCCAGAATTGGTCATGCAAAAAAGAAGTGTGTTGTCCTAAAGTAAATGTTATTATATTTACATAATAACAAATAGGAGATATATGAAACACTTTGAGATTAATACAAAACGAGATATACTGGTTCCGGATCTAAAATGCTACCAAATGGATCTTAGTGGACCTGTCAACGCTGCTATTGAAGCCAAACAAGTAAGTGAGGACTTTAAGGAACTTCCATCTTGGGGTAAGTTTATTGCCAATCCAAGTAAGTCTAAAGGTTTTTATACTAGAGTGTTAGAAGGGTTGTTCAAGGGTCAACATGGCTTTGATGAACTAAACGTTGGATATCAATTAGGCAACGAGGACCATACGGTTAGTATGATCTTTATGCCAGCCAATACTCGCAATGATTGTCTAAAGACCATTGCTCAAATTACCGAACAGACTTTAGATGGATTTAATATTATTACCCTTTGTGGGGATGAGGCTTTTCGGTATAATGGTCAACGAATCACCAATAAGTCTTCGGAAAAGATTGTTAAAGAAGTGGTAGAAAAAAGTCGAAAGGAAAATAAATCAACTCTTATCCTTGCGGCTCAATTGGCACAAAGAAGTTTTAGCATTCCAGAAATTACCAATCTATTCTTGGCTTATGATAACGGTGAAATGGGGTCAACACTACAAAAGATTAGTCGAGTATTGACTCCAAATAAAATAGATAAGGTTGGTCATGTCTTTAGTTTGAGCTTTGATCCAAACCGAGACGACAAATTCGATGCGGTCATTGTAGAGACAGCTATTAACTATAAGAATCGAAATGGTATTACATCTCTTTATGATGCTATGAAAGATGTCTTAAAGACTATTGATATCTTTACCTGTCAACCAGATGGAGCCATTAAGATTGATGTTGATGAATACCTTAATGTTGCTTTGGCCAATAATGGTGTTAGTCGTGTCTTGGGTAAAATGACAGACCTTACCCCTATGTCCGAAGAAACTCTTTATGCATTGGCTAATAGTGATTCAAACTACTTTAAAGCCAAAGAGCATGAAGTAGTTGAGAGTGGTAAGACCAAAGAAACAACCAAAAAGAAAAAACAAAACACCAAGTCTATGGACAAACAACAACTTAAACTTCTCCAAAAGGCTAAAGAGAAGGTAGTCGAGATCTTGGAAAACTTAGATGTCATTATTCTTGGAACACAAACAACTGATATTGATAAGGCCTTTAAGATGATTCAAAGTAATCCATCTTATCAAAATTGCATTAAAGAAGAGTTTGGCTTAGATTATGAAGTTATTCAATATCTGTTTGATAATCATATAATTAAGAAGTCTTGGGTTGACTTGATGCATCGATATAAACGTGATGTGTCCTAAAAAATATTCTATATTATATGTAGATAAATTGATAAAGTAGTATATAATATAGGAGTAGAGATGCTTAGTCGTCTGAAGTTTGATATTGATAGTTTAGTAAATGAGATATTGGACCAGCTACCTGAAGAAGTCTTTAAGAGTTCTGAAACAACTTTCTGTGATCCAGCTATGGGTGGTGGACAGTTTGTTAAGGAAGTTGAAGAAAGGCTACGACGGTATGGTCATGATAATGTAAATATTTCAAAGAGAGTTTATGGATATGAAGCCAATCCAATGCGGATTAATTATGCTGTGGATAGATGGGGATTGGTGGGGACTTATGAAGCCAAGAATTTTCTTGAAGAGGACATAAATATGAAGTTTGA
>PUMR01000033.1 GCA_003551455.1 Mollicutes bacterium
ATCTCTTCGCCTTTTTGGACGCGGAACTGCTTTCCGCCGGTTTCGAACACTGCGTACATGCTCACGAGCACCTCCTCGTTGTCAAGACTCGCCATGGGGGTGATGGTCGAAGACCATGCTTGGGTACCCTTTCTGAGCGGTATGCTGCTGAGCGTTGGCTTCCTCGGTGCCTTTCGGGCTTCAAGGGGAGCCGTTTGTCGGTGTATCCCACCGAACAGCTACCCTATTATACAGGATGGAGGACTTCTTGTAAAGGCGGAAACGACGAATTTCCCCTCAAAGGTCGCCGTGCTCCTTGAACGAATGATAACGACCCTTGCCGACGATGACATGGTCGAGGACGATGATGTCCATGAGGCGGCCGTTCTTCACCATGGTGTCGGTGATCCGTTTGTCGCTTTCCGACGGTGCGGGGTCACCCGAAGGGTGGTTGTGGACGAGGATGACGGAGGCTGCCGAGAGCACCACGGCTTGGCGGAACAGTTCCCGCGGATGCACGAGGGCGGCCGAGAGCGAGCCGACAAAGAGTTTGCGTTTCTCGATGAGGGCCCCCTTCGTGTCGAGATAGAGCGCATAGAAGGTCTCTTGCGTCTTCGTCTCCAAAGCGAGGCGCATGTGTTCATAGACGGCTTCCGGGTTGAGCAGCCGCTTCCGTGAGGGGAAGGGTTCGGCCATGAGCCGTTTGCCGAGCTCGAGGGCCGACATGAGCTGGATCGCCTTCGTCTCGCCCATCCCCGGTATCCTTGTGAGTTCACGGACACTCGCCGTATCGAGCTGACGGATCGAGGGATAGCGACAAGCGACGTCCTTGGCCAGATCGAGCACACTTTTCTTTTTCGTCCCCGTCCGCAGGATGATGGCGATGAGTTCCTGGACGGAAAGGGCCTCGCGCCCCTGCCGCAAGAATCTTTCCCGCGGTCTTTCGGCATCCGGCATCTCTTTGATCAAATACATGCGACCGCCCCCTTTCTTCCCGATAATACGAAAGAGGCGGGGTCATTTCTCTTTCAAGACGTCAAGAATCTTCCCGTGGGCCCGCGCGATGGCGACCGTCATGTCTTTGACATCATGAAAGCCGCCCCGGGCGGTGTCCGTCTCGACGAGAAAAGCCTCCATCCGCCAGACCTTGTGGGTAAAAGCGTGGGTGAACGTGCCCAGAAACCGGATGTCCCCGGTGCGGATGCCGAAGTCTTTTTGCAAGTCCTCAAGCGCTCCATCGAGGTCCTTTCCATACTGGGGCAAAGTGTAGAGCCCCGCGAGAAGGCCGCGGTCGGTCCGTTTTTCCAAGAGGACACCCTGTTCATTCTTCACGACGAATGTCCGAAAGTCCTCCGTGGGTTTCGCTTTCTTGGCCCCTACCACGGGAAAAGCATCCACCTTGTCCTGTTTGTATGCGAAACAATAATCCGCGAGCGGACAGCGCTCACATAGCGGACGCCGCTTGCACACCAACGCTCCGAGCTCCATGAGCGCCTCCGTGAACGTCCGTGGATCCGCATGTGCCATGGGGCCCGCCAACATGTCGCGGACCCGCCTCCTGACGCGTGTCTTGTCGGGATCATCGGCGATGCCGGCGATTCTCGCCATGATGCGCATGACATTACCGTCTACGGCGGGTGTCCTTTTCCCGAACGCGATCGCCGCCAAAGCGGCGGCGGTGTAGTCCCCGATACCGGGAAGCGAACGCAAGGATTCCGGGTCGGTCGGGAACGACCCTCCATGGTCCGAGACGATGAGCTGCGCCGTTTTGTGGAGATTCTGCGCGCGGCGGTAGTATCCGAGGCCCTCCCAGAGTTTCATGACCTCGTCCGCATCCGCCCGAGCCAAGGATTCCACCGTGGGAAAGACCGCGAGGAAACGTTCATAGTAGTCGACAACGGTCTCCATGCGCGTTTGCTGCAACATGGTCTCCGCCACGAGGATGGCGTAGGGATCGCGGGTCAGACGAAAAGGGAGCGCCCGTTTTTCCCGCTCGTACCAATCACATAGTTTCTTTGCGAACTTTTTCGGGTCGTTGATCATCGTCTCACCGGCTTCCCGGGCCAAACAATTGAGAAACAACGGTTTTCGTACGTGTACGTATCATTTCATTGCATCCGTATGGAAAAGGCTTGCGGCGGCCAAAAGTCTGCGTATTCCGGGTGACTCGGCTGCCCGGGCGGGTCCCTTCTCGTTTGGGGCAGGAAAAAGCGCCCTTCCGGGGGCGCGTTTCCCTTGAGGCCTCCATCAAGCGCTTTTTCGTTCTTGCAGAGGGGCATGTTCGTCGAGGATGTAGGTGCGGACGGCACTGATGAAATAGAGCGAACCCGTGATGAGCAGAATCGTGTTCTCGTCTTTGTCCAGGGCTTCGTCATAGGCTTCACGATAATCACGGAAAGCTTTCGTCCGTTGATGAAGGCACTTTTTCGCGAGATTTTCCGCCTGTTCGGCGCGATGATAGGGGATTTGGGTGAAGAGGAGTTCGTCGGCGAAATCCTCCAAAAGCCGTAACATCGGCGTGTAATCCTTGTCGGCCATGACAGCGAAAAGGACCCGCATCTTCCGGGTGGGGAAATAGGCCCGCATCGAGGCGATGGTCGCCTCCAAGCTGGAGATGTTGTGGGCGCCGTCAAGGATGACGCTTTCGCCGAAACGCTCCATCCTGCCGGGAAAGCGGGCTTGCAAGAGCCCCTTCTTCTTCGCGGCGAGAGCGATGGGCAGGTTCTCCTTCTCTTTGAGGACATCCGCCGCCAACAGGGCGGTGCGGGCGTTCTCCACCTGGTGCAGACCGATCATGGCGAGGGAGTAGGTGGTGGCGCCCAACGTGAAGGTCGTGGGAATCGCGGGGTTCATCTTTTGCACCGGGTGGTCGCGGATGAGATGCAGGTCGCTTCCCTGTTTTCGCGCATGTTCGGCGAAAAGGCCCTCGAGCGCGGGATCGATTCCCCCGGCGACGAGGGGGACGCCCGGCTTGACGATGCCGAGCTTGTTCTTCGCGATCTCTGCGAGCGTGTCGCCGAGCACGTGCATGTGGTCATAGCCCACGGTGGTGATGACGGCGAGTACGGGCGCGATGACGTTCGTGGCGTCCAAGGTGCCCCCGAGGCCGACCTCGTAGAGGACATAGTCGACGTCGCGGTCGCGGAAATAGAGGAAGCTCACCAGGGTGACGAGCTCGAAGAAGGTGATCTGGTCTTGGTATTGCTCACGGTAGGACGCCTGGAAATCATGGATTTCGTTGATGTAGTGAAGGAGGTCCGCATCGGCGATCGGTTCGTTGTTCAAGGTGATGCGTTC
Source organism: Mollicutes bacterium (assembly GCA_003551455.1). The sequence continues at coordinate 3,277 of PUMR01000033.1, forward strand.
GTTGAAACTGACGACATAGGGGGAGGTGAAAGTGCCGACCTTGCAACCCGCCGCGAGGAGGATCTCCTTGAGATAGGTCAAAGTCGAGCCCTTGCCGTTCGTCCCGCCGATGTGGATGGTCTTGAAGGACTTTTCCGGATGGTCGAGAAGCTTCACGGCCCGTTCCATGCGGGAGAGATCGTACTTGTCGCCGAAGCGGGTGATGCCCTCGATCCAGTGTTGGGCCTCTTTCAGCGTCTTGAACATGTCACGAGAGGTCCCCGATCCGCTTCTTGACTTGTTCGAGCTGTTTTTTGTAGCGTTCGAGCTTTTGTTTCTCCTCTTCCACTTTCTTTTCCGGGGCCTTTTCCAAAAATCCCTGGTTGGAGAGCATCTTCTTGGCGCGGGCGACCTCGCCTTCGAGTCGCTTCTTCTCGGCTTTCTGCTTGCGCAGCTCGGCTTCGATGTCGACAAGGTCGCCGAGCGGCACATGCAGGGTGAAATCGACATCGACGAACGAGCGCGTTTTTGTCGCGGGCTTCGCATCTTGTCCGATTTCGAACTTGTCGGGGATCACGAAAGCGCAGATGAGGCGCTCGTTGTCGCGGATGATTCTTTCGGCGCGCTTGTTGCAGGCGATGTGGATGTCGATGGGTTGTTTGGCGGGAACATCGTATTCGCTCCGCACATTGCGCACACGGGTGATGATCGATTGGACGGTCGCGAAAGCCTCCACGGCCTCTTTGTCGAGGCGGGCCTTCTTCGCCTCGGGCCAGGGGGCGACCATGATCGATTCGGCATCCCGGACGGGCAGGTTCTGATAGATCTCCTCGGTCACGAAGGGCATGAACGGATGCAACATCTTCAAGACCTGCAAGAGCACTTCGTGCAAGACCGCTTTCGCCGTCTTCTTCTTCGCTTCGTCTTCGCCGTAGAGGACGGGCTTGCACATCTCCACATACCAGCTCGCGACTTCTTCCCAGCTGAAGTTGTAGAGGGTGCGGGCGACTTCGCCGAACTCGAACTTCTCGTAGTTCCTGTCGACCTCGGTGATGACCGACTGCAACCGCGAGAGCACCCAGCGGTCGGGCAGCGTGAGGGCCCCTTCTTCCACGCCGAGGTCCGCTTCCTCCATGCCCTCGAGATGCATGAGGACGAAACGGGAGATGTTCCAGAGCTTGTTGATGTAGTTCCAGCTCGAAGCGACCTTCTCGAACTCGAAACGGAGGTCCTGACCCGGGGCGGAATTCGTCGAGAGGAAATAACGGAGCGTGTCCATGCCGTACTCGTCGCGGACGTCCATGGGGTCGACGCCGTTGCCGAGCGACTTGGACATCTTGCGGCCGTGTTCATCCCGGATGAGGCCATGGATGAGGACCTTCTCGAAGGGCGTCTCGCCTGTGAATTCCAGACCCTGGAAGATCATGCGGGCGACCCAGAAGAAGATGATGTCGTAGCCCGTGACCATGGTCTGGGTGGGATAGTACCTCCGGAAATCCGCGGTCGCTTCGGGCCAGCCCAGGGTGGAGAAGGGCCAGAGCGCCGAGGAGAACCAGGTGTCGAGGACGTCCTCGTCCTGCTTGTAGCCCTCCGGTGGATTGTCGCCGACATAGACTTCGCCCGAAGGTCCGTAATAGGCGGGGATGCGGTGTCCCCACCAGAGCTGGCGACTGATGCACCAATCCTGGATGTCTTCCATCCAGCGTTTGAAGACCTTCTCGAAACGCGGCGGGACGAAACGGGCCGTGGATTTCGCGAGCGCCTGCTTGGCCAAGGGTTTCATCTTGACGAACCACTGCCTGGAAAGGCGGGGTTCCACGACGACGCCCGTGCGTTCGCTGTGGCCCACGCTGTGGCGGATGGTCTCGACCTTGTCCAGAAGCCCCTTCTCTTTCAAGTCGGCGACCAGGGCTTTCCGGCACGCGAAGCGGTCCATGCCCTCATACTGGAAAGCCTTGGCGTTCATCGTGCCGTCCTCGTTCATGCAAAGCGGCATGTCGAGGCCGTGGCGTTCGCCGACCAAGAAATCGTTGGGGTCATGCGCGGGGGTGACCTTGACCGCCCCCGTGCCGACTTCGGTGTCGACGTAGGGGTCGGTGATGACGGGGATGGCCACGTCGGTGCCGGGGATGAGCACCTTCTTGCCCACGAAGTGCTGCCTCTTCTCATCCTCGGGATGGATCATGACCGCGGTGTCGCCGAACATGGTCTCGGGGCGCGTCGTGGCGATCCGGATGTGGTCGCTCTTGTCTTCGAGGTAGTAGCGGAAATAGTAGAACGCCCCTTCGACCTCCTCGTGTTCGACCTCGATGTTGGAGAGGGCGGTCTTCGCTTCCACATCCCAGTTGATGATGCTTTCTTTGCGGTAGACGAGCCCTTTCTCGTACAAGCGGAAAAAGACCTCCTTGACGGCGTGGGAAAGTCCCTCATCCAGAGTGAAGCGCTCCTTGGCGTAATCGACGCTGATGCCGAGGGCGGCCCACTGTTCGCGGATGAAGCCGGCGTATTCCTCTTTCCATTTCCAGGCCTCTTGCAGGAATTTCTTCCTGCCCAGTTCAAAGCGGTCCGTCCCCCGTTCCCGGAGGAGCTCGTCCACCTTGGCCTGCGTCGCGATACCGGCGTGGTCCATGCCGGGAAGGTACAAGGCGTCGTAACCTTCCATCCGTTTCTTGCGGATGATGATGTCTTGCAGGGTGTTGTCCCAGGCGTGGCCGAGATGGAGCTTGCCCGTGACGTTCGGGGGCGGGATGACGATGGTGTAGGGCTTCTTGGCTTCGTCTCCCGAAGCGAAGAAGCCTTGTTTCCGCCACCATTCGTACTTGCCTTCTTCGACTCTTTTGTGGTCGTACTTTTTCGAGAGTTCCATGGTCAGACCTCCTGACGGTGCATGTTCAACGAAAAAATCCTCATGGCTTCATCTAGCCATAAGGACGAAAGTTCCGCGGTACCACCTTATTTCCAACTCGCGTTGGCTCTCTTTCAGGCGTTAACGCCGCCGACGGGACCGGCTACTCATCGTTCACCCGCCCTACTCCCGGGCTACCTTCTCCGCGATCGGCCACCGGTTCGCAGCGCCACCGGCTCTCTTGGGGCGTATTCACGGATACTCTTCCCGTTCTTCGTATTTGAGACAAGTGTACCACAGCTTCTTGGTCTTTTCAAGATGACGCCGCGAGAAGTTCGTCGAGTTTCGCCAAAAGCGGCTCCCGGCAGGCGGCGTCCTCTTTCGAAAAGAGGATGGTTTCCGTCGTCTCGTCGAGCTGGAGGGTCTCGGCGAGAACCCGCAGGTGTCGCGCGCGCTTGTTTTTGGAGACCTTGTCGGTCTTGGTGGCGATGATGGTGAAGGGTCTTTCACAATGGTTCAAGAATCCCGCCATGGTCATATCGTCTTCTGTCGGCGGATGGCGGAAGTCGATGAGCAGGAACACATGGCGGAGGGCTTTCCTCGTCGTGAGATAGTTCTCGAACATGCGGCCGAAAAAGGCCCTTCTCTTTTTCGAGGCCTTCGCATACCCATACCCCGGCGCATCGACGATGCGGAAGGAGTCATCCACGAGATAGAAGTTCAGCGTCTTCGTCTTGCCGGGCTTTTGCGAGGTGTAAGCGAGGTTCTTCCGGCCGAGGAGTCGGTTGATGACGGTGGACTTGCCGACGTTCGAGCGGCCGATGAAGAGGAACTCGGGGTGGTCGGTTGATGGGAAGCCCGCTTCGTCGACGGCGAGTACGGGTCCCTCGATCTTTTGAAAATGCATGGCGGGCCTCCTTGTCTTGCCATCATTCTACCGCACGCAAAAGAAAAAGGCAATCCGGAGATTGCCTCAGCTCTCGATGAGCGTCTCTTTGATGACATCGTCGACGGTGCGGACGGATTGGATGTCGAGTTTGTCCCGCACCTCTTTGGGGATGTCGTCGATGTCGCGCTGGTTCTCCTCGGGGATGAGGATCTTTTTCAGCCCGCCGCGATGGGCGGCGATGGCCTTCTCTTTCAATCCGCCGACGGGGAGCACCCTGCCCCGCAGGGTGATCTCGCCGGTCATGCCGATGGAGGGGTCCACCTTCTTCTGGGTGAGGGCGCTGATGAGGCTCACGGCGATGGTGATGCCGGCGGAGGGGCCGTCTTTGGGAATCGACCCTTCCGGGACGTGGATGTGCACGTTCGAGTCGTTCAACCGCTCCTTGGCGATGCCGAAATGCTCGTAGTTCGCCTTGACATAGGAGAGGGCGGCCTCGGCCGACTCTTTCATGACATCGCCGAGCTGACCCGTGAGGGAGAGTTTCCCGCCGCCTTTGTAGTAGGCGACTTCGACGGCGAGGGTGTCGCCGCCGAACTGGGTGTAGGCGAGCCCGGTCGCGACCCCGACCTGCGGTTCCTTGTCGGCGAGGCGATGGGTGTATTTCGGCTTCCCGAGGTAGTCCTTGAGATTGTCCGTGTTGATGACGACCTTGTCCTTCTTGTCGCCGAGGATGGTCTTGATGGCCTTGCGCACCAGGGTGCCGACCAGGCGGTCGAGCTGCCGCACGCCCGCTTCGCGGGTGTATTCGTGGATCATCCTGTAGATGGTCTCGTCGGTGATCTCGAATTTGTCCTTGCCGAGACCGTGGCTTTCGAGCTGTTTGCGGATGAGATGCTTCCGCGCGATGTTGAACTTCTCGATCTCGGTGTAGCTCGAGAGTTCGATGATCTCCATCCGGTCGCGCAACGGCGCGGGGATATGACCGAGATAGTTCCCGGTGGCGATGAAGAGGACCTTGGAGAGGTCGTATTGGTCTTCGAGATAGTGGTCGCTGAAGTTCTTGTTCTGTTCGGGGTCGAGCACCTCGAGCATCGCCGCGCTCGGGTCGCCCTTGTAGTCGGCGCCGAGCTTGTCGATCTCATCGAGCAGGAACAGGGGGTTCACGACCTTCGCCTTGCGCATGCCTTGCAGGATCCTTCCCGGCAGGGCGCCGAGATAGGTGCGCCGGTGGCCGCGGATCTCGCTCTCGTCCTTGACGCCGCCCAAAGACTGCTTGACGAACTGTCTGCCGAGGGCGCGGGCGATCGATTGGGCGAGGGAGGTCTTGCCGCAACCCGGCGGTCCGACGAGGCAGAGGATGGTCTGGGGGTTCTTGCCGGTGAGGAGTTTGACGGCGAGATACTCGATGATCCGCTCTTTGACCTTCTCGAGGCCGTAGTGGGTCTCTTCGAGCGCTTCTTCGGCCTTCTTGATGTCGGTCTCGTCTTCGCTTTCTTCATACCAGGGGAGCTCGATGAGGAAATCGAGATAGGTGCGGATGACACCGCTCTCCCCCGAAGAAGCCGGCAGGGTCTCGTAGCGCGAGAGTTCATAGAGGGCCTTCTCCTCGATGTGTTTGGGCATCTTGCTCTCGAGGATCTTGTTTCGGAGGTTCTCGATCTCCGATTCTTTCTTGGCCTTGTCGCCGAGCTCCTCCTGGATGGCGCGGAGTTTCTCGCGGAGATAGTATTCGCGCTGGTTCTCGTCGATGTTCTTCTTGACGGTGCGGTTGATCTTTTCCTCGATCTCGCTCATGTGGCGTTCTTTCTCGATGTCTTGCAAGAGATAGTTCAAGCGTTTCTCGACGCTCGCGGTGGTGAGGTATTTGAACTTGTTGTTCTCGCTGATCTTCAAATTGCTGGCGAGCTTGTCGACGAGCTTGTCGCTGGAGATGCCCGCTTGTACCGCTTCAATGCTCTGTTTGGGGTTGTTGAGGATGGATTGGGCGTTCTCCATGACCTGCTTGACGACCATCCTGACCAGGGCGATCTCTTCGTCCTGGTCTTCGTGCGTGGGAGGACGCGTCTCGAAATTGACCAGGAAATAGGGATCCTTGTCGGTGAACGTCTTGATTTCGGCCCGGACGATGGGGTCGAATTTCACTTTGAAGTTGCCGTTGGGGAGTTTGATCTTGATGCCGATTTTGGCCACGACACCCCATTCGAGAATGTCGTCTTCCTCGGGGTCCTCGACGTTGGGGTTCTTCTGCACGAGGAGAAGCACGTGGCTCTCATGGTTCTTTTCCGCCTCGAGAAGGGCGCTTTTCGACATGGAGCGTCCGACCTCGGTGCGGACGTCTGTATTCGGGAAAGGCGCCAGGCCTCTGATGGCGATGGCCGGCAGCGTTTCGTTCACTCGTTTTTCCGCATCGAACATGGTTGTTCACCTCTTTTTGTCGCGGACCGCTAACAGCCAATGGGCGCGGTCCGCTTTTCATTTTCTTGTCATATACATTTTACCGCATTTTGCCCTTCTTAGCAATCCAAACACCTCATGGGAGAAAAAGTGTCAAAAGCGCCGCAAGGGCACAAGGCGGGCGGTTGACAAAGTTGAACAGTGCGCCCGGAAGGGCGCACCGCGGGGACTGAGATTCATTATTCCCGGGGTCTGAGACACTCATTCCGTGTCTTTCGCGCGCGTTCCCTTCCCTATCCCTATGGACGTCTCGGAGAGGGTCTTTGCGACCCCGTCGGCGGCGTTGCTCGCTTTCGTGACGGCGGCGGCCG